>JAFDVT010000150.1 GCA_018268875.1 Acidobacteriota bacterium | reverse complement strand
TGCCTGGGTCGGTCCGACGGGTTCCGCGTCGTTGACCGTTTCAAACGCCACCCCGACCTCCATCACCGCCACGATTCCCGCCAACCTGTTGACCACGGCCGGCACGGCGACCGTCACGGTCACCACCGGTGGGTCTACCACCGCCGCGCAGACGTTCACCATCCTGGACCTGCCGTCGGTTTCCTACCTCAGCCCCGGCCAGGTCTTTGCCGGAGGCGGTTCGTTTACGCTGTACCTTTACGGCAGCAATCTGAACGTTGGGGGTGCGCCGACGGTGCGCTACACGCCGCCCGGCGGTGCCCCGGTTTCCCTGACGCCGACGAGCGCCGATGCCTATACGATTTATGTGCAGGTGCCGGCCAATCTGATCGTCACCACGGGCAACGCCAGCGTACAGGTAGTGAGCGGCTCGACATCGTCCAATTCGCTGACGCAAACCATTCTGCCCTCACCCGCCATCACGTCGATCACACCGACCGGCGTACAAGCGGGGACGGGCGACACGGTGCTGACCATCACCGGTACGAACCTGTCGCAATTGCAGTTTTATTTCGCCGCGATGGTGCGGTTCGGCGCCACAGTGCTGACGCCCACGACCGAATCGGCGAACCAGATTGTGGTCACCGTGCCCGCGTCGCTGCTGGCTACTCCCGGCGTCTTTCCGGTGACGGTGGACCTGTCCGCCCAGATCATGACCGCCGTCAAGGGGGTGCCGCAGGCTGCGCGGGATCTGCCACAGGTGGGCAGTGTTTCCAACGCGGTGAACTTCACCGTCTTCGGCCCGCTGACCGTGACGAGCTTGAGCCCGGCACGAGTGGGTGTCGGCGGCGGCGCGCTGCCGCTGACGATCAACGGCAACGGCTTCCAGGCGGGCAGCGTGGTGGACTTTAACGGTACGACGCTGACGCCTTCGAGCATCTCCGCCTCGCAGGTCGCGGTTACCGTTCCCGCCAACCTCATTGCCACCACCGGGGCCAAACCCGTGCGCGTGCGCAACGCTGTGGGCACCAACTCCAACAACCTGAACTTTGTCGTCGACTACGTTTTGAGTTCGCTCAGCCCCTCGGGCGCGATTCAGGGCGGCGCGGCCTTCCCGCTGACGGTGACCGCGACGAGTCCCATTGCCCAAGGCGCTTCGATCGTGTTTAACGGCACGACGGTGAGCGGCGGAACGGTGAGCGGCAACACGATTACCGCGACGATTCCCGCCAACCTGATCGCCAGCGGCGGCACGGGCGCGCCGGTTTCGATCACCGACGGGACGTCGAATTCCAACTCGCTGAACTTTAGCTTCAATTCGCAACTCACCCTGACGTCGATAACGCCGGACCGCATCGAAGCGGGATCGGGCAACCTGCCCGTTTCCATCACCGGCAACGGCTTTGTGCAAGGTATGTCGATCATGTTCAACGGGACGCAGATCGGCGTGACCGTGAACAGCCCGACTTCGTTAACGGCGAGCATTCCGGCCAGCCAATTGGCAACGCCGGGCGTCGTACAGGTGTTCCTGCGCATCACCGGTGAAGTGCCGCGTGATTCGAACCGCCTGGACTTCACGATCCTGACGCCGGTGCGGCTGACCTCGCTCAGCCCCTCGCGCGCCAATTCCGGAGGCATTTCGTTCGCGCTGACGGCGACCGGCCAAGGCTTCGTGCAAGGCGCGATCATCCGGTTCAACGGCGTGAATCTGAATACGACGTTCGTGAACGCGACCACGCTGCAGGCGCCGGTTCCTTCGGGATTGCTGGGTGCGCCGGGCAACGTCGAAGTTCGCGTGCAATTGCCGGATGCGCGCATGTCCGGTCCGCAGACCTTCACGATTCTTCCCGTGCTTCGGATCACCGGCATCACGCCGGCGGCCGCGGCGGCGGGCGCTTCCACGCTCACCATGACGGTTACCGGCGAAGGCTTTGTGCCGGAGTCGGTGGTGCGCCTGGGCGGCCTGGGGCTGCTGACCACGTTCGTGAGTTCCACGCAGTTGACGGCGCTGGTTTCCGATTCCGCGCTGGCTGCGCCGAATACGTTCGAAGTGTTCGTGGCCAATCCCGGAGGCACCGAATCGAACAAGGTGTCCTTCGCGGTAGGCGGCCGCTTGACGGTGACGTCGGTGACGCCGAACACGATCCCGTTAAACAGCTCGGCTACGCAAGTGACGATCAGCGGCGAAGGCTTCACCAGTTCGGCGGTGGCCCGTTTTGCGTCCCAGGAATTGCAGACCACGTTTATCAGCGGCTCCCAGTTGCGGGCCATCATCCCCGCGGATCTGCTGCGCATCGCGGGTACGTTCCCGATCTCGGTGAGCATCGGTGGGCAGAGCTCGAATTCGGTGAACTTTGAAGTGGGCGCCAAGCCCGAACTGACGTTCCTGAATCCGAATGCGATTACCGCCGGCGCGCGCGGCTTTACGTTGATCGTGCTGGGCCGCAACTTCCTGCCCGGCGCGGTGATTCACTTCGGGGACACCGACCTTTCGGCGACGTTTGTCAGCGGATCGCAGCTTTCGGCGCCGGTAACGGATGCTCTTCTGCGTACCGCGCGGACGGTGCCGGTAACGGTGTCGAACCCGCAAGGTGACGCGTCAAACTCGCTGGATTTCCGCGTCGTGAACCTGACCTTGACGTCGCTCGATCCGAGCCGTGCCACGGCCGGCGGCGCGGCGTTCCCGCTGACGCTGACGGGCACGGGCTTTATCTCGGGCGCTTCGGTGTCCTTCGGTTCGACCCCGGTCACCACCAGCTTCGGCAGCGCGACCTCGCTGACCGCGCAGATCCCGGCATCGGCGATCTTGAACGCCGGTACGATCCAAGTGACGGTGGCCAATCCCGACGGCGCGCGGTCCAACGCCGTCCAGTTTGTCGTGGAATCCAACGTCCCGACCATCACCCGTCTCAACCCCAACACGATCGTCGCCGGTAGCGGCGAGGTCACCGTGGCGGTCACCGGTGGCGGCTACGTCAGTGGCTCCATCGTGCAGGTAAACGGCAACGGCGTGCAGACGTCGTTCGGCAGTTCGAGCGCGCTCGAAGCCGTGATCCCCGCCAACTTCACCAACGCGGTCGGTACGCTGAGCGTGCGGGTGGTCAACCCGGGCAATGTCCAATCGAACGCCGCGAATTTTGCGGTAACCGCTCCCACACCGGCGATTACGCGAGTCGTGCCCGGTTCGATCAACGCGGGTTCGAGCGTCCCGGTGACGCTGGCGATTACGGGGACGGGCTTCGTCAACGGATCGTCGGTGCAGTTCAACGGCAACGGGATTGAGACCTCGTTCGGCAGCGCGACGTCGTTGACGGCGGTGGTTCCGGCTTCGGCTCTGGCAACCGCTGGCAACGCCACGATTCGCGTGGTGAACCCCGGCGACATCCCGTCGAACACGGTGCAGTTCGTGATTGCGGGCGACTTCTCGATCACCTCGGTGAACCCGGCGACGCTTGTTCGCGGCGGCACCACCAATCAGACGATTGGCGTCGGCGGCGTCGGCTTTGCCAACGGAGCTGTGGTCCTGCTGGGCGGCAACGAACTGGCGACGACGTTCAACAGCGCCACCTCGTTGACGGCTGTCGTACCTCCGGCCTTGTTGTCGGCGGCGGGTACGGTGCCGGTGGCCGTGCGCAATGCCAACGGCAACGTGTCCAACAGCCTCAACGTCCGCGTGGACAATCCGATCCCGGTGCCTCCGCTGTCGCTGAACGTTCCCGCGGTGATTACGCCGGCGGGCAACGGGCGCGTGCAGGTTGTGCTCGAAAGTCCCGCGCCGGTGGCCCTGACGGGTACGCTGACGATTACCTTCGTGAACAATTCGAACAACGCTCCGGCCGGCTATGTCGATCCGGCGCTGTTGTTCCAGGGCAGCAACACCAAGACGATCAACTTCACGATTCCGGCAGGTTCTTCGGCCGCGGTGATCCCCACCGACGGCTCGTTCTCGCCGGGTACGGTGGCGGGCACGATCGTGGTGACGATTACGGCGTTGAACGGCGGCGGGCAGAACCTGCTCCCGAATCCCTCGCCCACTCGCAACATCACGGTGGACCGCTCGGTGCCGGTAGTCGTCGCCGGGACGGTGAAGATCACCAACACCAGCGGCGGGTTCCAGGTGGAGTTGAACGGCATATCCTCGCCGCGCGACCTCAGCCGCATCGCCTACACGTTCTCGGCGAGTTCTTCGATTCTCGAAGGCACGACGCTTACGGTGGATGTTGCGACGCTGTTCCAGCAGTACTTCCAGAGCCAGTCGGGCCAGGACAACGGCGGCACCTTCCGGTTCGTGATGCCGTTTACGGTTTCGGGCGGCGATGCCGCTTCGGTCACGTCGGTGTCGGTGGTGCTCACCAATTCGGTGGGCAACTCCACGACGGTCACGGGCGGACGTTAGCGCTTAACGGCGGTGTGTGCGTTTGCCGGACGGTAGACGTACACGCCGCCGAAATACGGTCCCGGGACGAACCCGGCATATTCATAACGGTTGCGCATGGCGGCCAGCAACGGCGCGGGCAGGGAAGGGATTTCCGGGTCCGTCAGGTTCGGCTTGGCCAGGTCCTGGTGCAGCATGATCACCGGGATGGCGCCTGCTTCGATGTCCTTGCGCATCGGTTCCGGATCGATGCGGCCGGCGTTCACCAGGATCGTGTAAATCAACGGTTCGACATCGAGCTTGCCCCGGGAACGGATCAGCGAGTTGAAGTCCATCGCGATCACCGGACGGTCCCCGCTTGCATAATACGGCTTGAGGCGGCGGGCGTAGTCGTCCATCTCAAATTCCTGCACGACCCGCGATTGAAAGAACGGGATCATGATGCGGACGTTGTTCACCACATGGATCAGCAAGGGCAGTTGCAACAGCGTGATCCACGCTTTGCTGCCGCGGAAGACGTGCGAGTGAAACGCCAGCAGATGTAGCGAAATGGCCGTGCAAATCGCGATCAGTACGGCGGATTCGATGTGGTAATTCGTGTCGGAACCGATCTTGCCGGCCGTGGCGGCGAGCACCGCGAACGAGATCCCCAGGTACACCAGCGGGTCGCGAAAATGACCCCGGATGGCTTTCGAAAGTCCCGCGAAGATCACCACCAGCAGTTGCCCGAGCGAGATGAAATAGAACTCGGCGTGCTGCTGCAGCTTTTCGGCGGCAAACGGATTGACGTTCGCAAAGACGGTGTTGAACAGGAAGCGGCCGTGCAGCAGCCAATCCGTCCCGAACGTCACCAGCGCGGCTCCACCGGCCACGGCAACGGCGTACTGAATGGCTCGCACGCGGGTGTCTTTGCGGAAGAACAGCAGCAGGCAGATCGCGGCCGGCGCGGCTACCAGCGTCTGCTTGGTCATTAGCGAGGCAAAGGCGAATACCGCCGACCAGGCGAGGTTCTTTGCCGCCGCCGGTTCGGCCACGGTGTAACGCGCATAAAAGTAAAACGCCGCGATCGAGAAGCACACGGCCAGCATGTCGACGCGGCCGATGGTTCCCCATCCGGGCACGACGGTCGTGCAGGCGCACAGAACCACGGCGGTGCCCGCGCACCAGCGGTCCCGTGTGTAGAGCAGGACGATCTTCCAGGTGAGGTACAGGATCCCGAACAGGGCGGCGATGCTCAACAGGCGTCCGGCCAGGAAGATGGGGATGCCCGTGCGGAACAGCGCGGCTTCCAGCAGGTAGAACACCGGCATGTACGGCGTCACCGTGTACGGGTAGGCCTGGTTCGAATAGTACAGGCCGCCGCTTTGGGCGAGCATCATCGAATGCAGCGCGATAATCGACTCGGCGGCGGCGATTTCATTGCGAGCCCAGAACGCCAGGGCGATGTGCGCGGCGATGACGAACGCGGCGACGGCGCAAATCGCAAAAAAGCCGCGGCGATACCAAACGGGAGCCTGATCCACATCCGTAGATCGGCAGCCGCGCGCGGCCTCTTTAATTGCCGCTACTGCTTACGCTTGAGCGCGATTTTGCCGGTGCGCGTCGTGCCGTCCGAACGTTCCTGCACCACATCGCCTTCGATTGTGTCGCCCTTGGCGACCACGGCGAACTTCAGGGCGCCGTTGCCGCCGTCCACCTCGAACGTGATCTTGTCGCCGTCCATCACCACTTTGCTCATCGGGATCTGTTCTTCGGCGCTCGGACCGCCGCTGCCGGTGAGCTTGGCGCCGTCCTGTTTGAGGATGACGTAGGCATCGGACGTTCGTGTACCGTCGTCACTGTTCCGGGTGAGCGTTCCCGTCCAGGTGCCGGTAAGGTCGCCGGCGGCGAGCATCGCGGAGGCGGACAAAAAAGCGAGCGCAAGGAGATTTCGCATGTCTCAGGTACGGGGATTTGCTGGAGGAGGTTCCGTGCAAAAAGGAAAATGCCGCATCGGTAACCGGCAAGAGGTGAAAGCACGGTATCCGATGCGGCGTGCCCCTGTGTGTCTTTGGGGCTGTTTTGGATCTGGCGCCGGTTCGCCCGGGAAGAGCTGATTATAAACCCGCTAAAGTATACATTTCCGATGAGGCCCGCGTCCTATTAGCTCCATCATCGGAAACGCCGAGCGGCGACCGAAACCGAAAGATCCAGGGGAAGATGTCAATCGACTACAGTACCCGGAAAAAACCCCTCTGTCGCAACCGTTTGTCCCGGAAAAAGGAGCGGTCGCTTACAACTACTAACATAACCGACTCCCGCAAGCACGCCGTAAAGCCCGCTCGCTTTTTCCGTCCCATCCCGTTGCGAACAGAGGGCAGGAATCAAAAGAGGTACTTCATCAATTCGTATTCGAGTATAGCAAACTTCCGGCCACCGTTTGCAAGATGAAAATAAACGACTTAGTCAGGAACTTTCACTCCGGTATGATCCATTGGGACGCACCAGTGTGTCCGAACGACACGGGCCGGCAGTGCTAGCCTGAAAACGATGCGAAAGTGGCTGGTTCTGGTACTGGCGGCGGGGTCCGTGCTTTGTGCACAGGATGAGGATTTTCACGTCTTCCGGGATGCGCCTCGGATCTTCCTGAACCCCCAGCGCCTCAAGCGGATCCAGCGGGAAACGACGCGCGATTCCATCCGCTGGCGGCAGTTTTCGAACCTGATCGAGAGCCAGGCCCAGTTCCCGGAACCGGGCTTCGCCTGGGCCCTGCACTACGCTGCAACCGGGCAAGCAGCGTCGGCCAAGGCCGCCCTCGACTGGGCCGTCCAACCGGGTTCGACGGACATCCGGCAACTCGCGCTCGTCTACGACTGGTGTCAAAAAGCGATGACGCCCGCCCAGAAGACGGCGATCCTCGCCAAGCTGCGGCAGGCGGTCAATTCGCCGGGCGCAACGACGGCAACCGGCGTCCGTGACCAGGTTTTGGCGGCGGTCGCGATCGCCGACGAGGCGCGGGAACCGGCCGAAAAGGTCATCCGGCACGCGGTTCTGGACTGGTGGCGCAAGTCCGTGGCCCCCGCCTTGCGCGAAGGCAAACCCGCGATCCGGCGGGAAGACCTGCCGCCGCTTTACGAAATCCTCCACGTGGTGATCGACAACACCCGCGTCGACATGCGGGACAACGCGCCGGGCTTCTTCAAGAACGTTCCCTCGTGGCAACTGTTAAGTAACTATCCCGCGCCCTTCCAGACGGCCGACAACGAGTTCCGCATCCCGGCATTTGTCGGCAAAGGCGAACCGGACCTGAAGGTCGCCGCGCTGTCGCGTGCCGCGGACCTCATGATTGTCGCCTACGATCCCAATGCTCTCGAAGGGCAGTTCCTGCAGGGGTACCTGATCCAGGACCGGTTCCTGATGCGCGGCCTGTTCGGCATCACGTATGAGTTCCTGTGGGCGAATCCCTATCAGCCGGGGTTGCCGTTTGCCAAGATGGATCCGTTTTTTCACGACGCGACGGGCGGGCGGTTCTTCGTGCGGTCCGACTGGGAGGAAAACGCCACCTGGTTCGGGTTCTTCGACGGCGCGATGCAGTTGTCCACAGGCACCGAGATTCGGAACCTGCGACCCGGGTCGCTCCGGGAACCGGTGGAAATCGGAGGCGCCACCGTCCTCCAGGCGGCCTCGCCCGATGGGATGAAATTCGCCGTAGACCTGCCGGAAGGCGGCGTGTTCTTCATTCTTGGATTTCCCGCCAAAACCGCCTACGACATCGAGACCGATGGCGAGGAAATGTACGAGGCCGAGGCGGATGCGAGCGGGATCCTGCTGCTGGAATTTGCCAAGGGAACTAAGGGGCAAGTATGGATACACCGTCCGGGTCGCGGAGTATTACCCTAGAGCTTTTTCTAAGGGTTTCGTACCAAAGGAATTAGTAAGAACCAGCGATTGAAGCGTCCTGGGCGGCGGCGCAGACTGATACTGAGGGCAAGGGTCTGCATGCTGCGTAGTTTGGTAATTTCCCCAGATCAGGAACTGGCACAAGCGGCCAGCCGGGTTTTGCAGGAAATCGGAACGATCAACATCGTCCGGTACCTGGAACAATACACGGCGGCTGACGAGATGGGTCGCGTCGTACGGGCGACGGCTCCCCAGGTGGCGTTTATTTCCTGCGAGTCGATGGATCTTGTGGTGGAAGAGATCCGGATCCTGGAAGGCCTGGCGCCGGGGATCCAGTTTATTGGGATGGCCCGGGATTGCGATCCGCAGTTGCTGCTGGACGCGATGCGCGTGGGCATGCGCGAGTTCATCACCGCGCCGTTCAACCCGCAGCAGGTGTATGAGGCGGTGTCGCGCGTCAAGGAACTGCTGGACAAGCGTCCGGCGACGGTCGAAACCACCAACGACATCTATTCGTTCCTGCCCGCCAAGGCTGGCGTGGGCGCTTCGACGCTCGCTCTGAACGTCAGCGTGGCAATGTCGAAAATTGCGGGATCGAGCGTCATTCTGTCGGACTTCGACCTGAACTCCGGCATGATGCGGTTCATGTTGAAGCTGACCAACGAGTTTTCGGTCGCGGACGCCTGCGAACATGCCATGAACATGGACGAATCGTTGTGGCCCCAACTGGTGACCAAGATGGGCAGCCTCGACGTCCTGCACGCGGGCAAGCTGAATCCGAACCTGCGCGTCGAAGGGACGCAAATCCGCCATCTGATCGACTTTCTGCGCCGCAACTACCGTGGCATGGTGTTCGACCTGTCGGGCAACCTGGAGCGGTACTCCTTCGAAATCATGCACGAGTGCAAGCGCATCTTTCTGGTGTGCACGCCGGAGATCCCGTCGCTGCACTTGGCGCGTGAAAAGTTCGTCTTCCTGCGCGGGTTGGACCTGCAGGACAAAGTTTCCGTGCTGGTGAACCGTTGCCAGAAGCGGCAGGTGATTTCGAACGAACAGATCGAACAGATCCTGGGCCTGCCGGTACACCAGGTGTTCCCGAACGACTACAACACCGTTCACAAGGCGCTCACCGTGGGCAAATGGGTGGACTTCAACAGCGACCTGGGCAAGAGCATCAACGCGTTTGCCAAGACGCTGGTGGAGGTTCGCGGCCACGCCACGGGTCAGCACGATGCTCCGGCCAAGCGGAAGTTCCTGGATTTCTTTTCCGGCTCGAACTTCGGAGCCAAAGCCTCCTAAACCTAGCCCGTCCTACCCCCGTGGTTCAACGTCCGGCAAGGGAGGAAAATCCCTATGTCACAAACTGTTGAACCTGCGTGAGTTAGCCCCAATCGGTGCCGCTTCGGAAGCGGTGCGGTGACAGGCACGCTCAGGCAGATAGGCAGCAGGCGTTCGGCTAGGCTTGCAATACGAGGAATCAGTCGCTGGCTACGGGAATTCCCGTGAGCGAGATGCCGTAGCGGTTCGCTTTTTCGAGCATCTCGTCGCGATCGAGGAGCAGCGTCCGGCCAGCGTCCATCGTCGCCGCCACCGTGTTGGTTTCGCGCATGACTTCCATCGTCGCAGGACCCAGAACCGGCACGTCGAACAGCAGATGCTTCCGCCGGCGCGAGCTTTTCACCAGCAATTGCGGCTTGCCCCCGGTCAGCTCATGCGCGCGACGCAGGATCGCGTCCGTGCCTTCCATGGCCTCTAGCGCCACGCAGGCGCGGTCCGAAATCACGACGCTTTGGCCGATGTCGAACCCCGCCAAGGCTTCCGCGATCGAACGCCCGTAGCGAAGCTGTTTCTGCTCTTCGGAATCGGGCTTGCGCTTGGTGAACACGCCCTCGGGAGCCAGCAGGTCCTTCAACAGCAGCGTCGAATCGACCAGTTGAATGCCCTCGTCCGCCAGGACCTTCGCGACGCCGCCGATCAGCGCGTCGGTATTCTTCTCCCGCAGCGAGGCCAGGAGTTTGAACAGGCGCCAGTCCGGCCGGATCGACGAAAAGATTTTGACGTGCTTGACCTGCCCGCACATCATCAGTTGCGTGATGCCCTCGTTTTGGCAGATTTCGATCAGACGGCTGAGCGCCCCCAGCGAGATCGCGTAATACGTCGGCGACAGCGCCTTCAACTCTGGCGAGGCTTCCTCTTCGATCGCGATCGTTACGACGTCGATGCCCAGGCGCGCGGCGGCTTCCAGCGCCAGAATCGGGAACCGGCCGTTGCCCGCGATCATTCCGTAGCGCTGCGGCATGAGCTTACTTCACGAAGCCGCGTTCGGACGACGCGATGAAGGCCAAAACTTCTTCCAACTCCTCGCAGCCCGGAACCTCGGTCTTGATCCGATCGATGGCCTGCGAGGTATTGAGTCCGCTGCGAGTGAGAAGTCGAAAGCTGGTCTGCAGAGCCTCGATCGATTCCGTCGTAAACCCGCGCCGTTCCAGACCCACGGCATTCGCGCCGAAAATCTTGTTTTCCCGCGGACTCACCGTCATC
>JAFDVT010000014.1 GCA_018268875.1 Acidobacteriota bacterium | reverse complement strand
TGATTTCCGGCTGAAGGTCGCGATGGTCGAATGCGATCACCGATGGCGACAACTCGGCGGCGATCGTGGCCATATTCGCGACGCTCGTCGCTTCGGGCATCACGCGCAAACCCCGGACCTCTTTCAAGAAAGTCAGCTTGCCGTAAATCACGACGTTCGACGACATGCCGGTGTTTTTGAGCGCCGCTATCAAGGCCGCGGGCGCGACATCCTTGCAATCGACATACACCTTGGTTTTCGCACGGGCCGCCAGTTGCAGGGCTTCCTCGAACGTGGGAACCTGCGCGCCGCCTCCGGCATCGAGTGCGCGAATCTGTGCGAACGTCATCGCGCGAACCTCGCCATGCCCGTTCGTGGTGCGATCCACGGTCGCGTCGTGCATCAGGACAAGGCGGCCGTCGCTGGTGGTGCGAACGTCGACCTCGAAATAATCCGCGCCCGCGTCAGCGGCGGCCTGGTAGGCGGCCAGCGTGTTTTCCGGATGCGACAGATGTTCGCCGCGATGCGAGATCACAGCCACCTGCGCCAGAAACAGAAACGGAAGAACAATCATGATGCCGGAACTACAAGGTTAAACTGTTGTCGTGCAGCTCTCCACAATTTTGCTACTTTCCGGTGTCGTCGTAGCGGCGGAAATCTGGCAGCAGAAGCCTCCCGCCGAATGGTCCGACAAGGACTGTCTGAAGCTGATGTCCAAGTCGCCCTGGGCCAAGGAAACCACGCTCAGCGGAGGGCCCGGTGCCGCGCGTCAACCCGGCATGGGCCGCATGGAGGTCGACCAGAGCACAGGCGCGCCGGACCCCAGCCAGAACATCGGCTCGGGTATGGAGTCGACTCGAGCTGGCGGCGGAGGCGGCGGTCGCGGAGGCCGTGGCGGCGGAATGGGAGGCGGCGACATGGGTAGCGCGCCGGCGATGCCCAAGGCGAACGTTCGTTGGGAAAGCGCCGCGCCGTATCAGGAAGCGATGAAGAAGATGCACGCCGAAGGGGCGAGCGCCGCTGATCTCGAAGGGTTCTACGTCGTCACGGTGACCGGGCTGAAGCTAGGCGTGGGAGGCCGCCGGGGCAATGTGCCGAGCGTCGAACAAATGGCCCGCGCTCGCGAACGGATGAAGGATCAAACGCAGCTTACGCGCAAGGGCAAGGACCCGATCCACTGCGCGAAGGTCGATGGAATGCCGTCACCGGAAGGCACGACTCTGCGGTTTTACTTTCCCCGTTCGGAACCCATCTCGCTCGATGACAAAGACGTCACGTTCGAAACGAGGATGGGTCCGATGGAGTTAAAGACCAAGTTCGGGTTGAAAGATATGGTGTGGGACGGCAAGCTCGCGCTTTAGTTCGCGTTCGCCCCGCCCAGGTTTTCGGACTGATAGTACGTGATCAGCGGATTGATGATTTCGTCGATCCGCCCTTCCATCACCAGGTTCAACTGATGTAGCGTCAGGCCGATGCGATGGTCCGTCACGCGGTTCTGCGGGAAGTTGTAGGTGCGGATCTTTTCGCTGCGGTCACCGCTTCCCACCATCGTGCGGCGCTCGGCCGACATCGCCGCCTGCTGCTTTTCGAGCTCCAGTTCATAGAGCCTCGAACGCAACACGCGCATCGCCTTTTCGCGATTCTTGATCTGCGATTTTTCGTCCTGGCAGGACACCACCGTGTTGGTCGGCAGGTGCGTGATGCGGATCGCCGAATACGTCGTGTTCACCGACTGTCCGCCGGGGCCCGACGAACAGAACGTGTCCACGCGAATGTCCTTGGCCTGGATGTTCACTTCCACGTCGTCGGCTTCCGGCAGCACCGCGACCGTGATCGCCGAAGTATGCACGCGGCCCTGCGTTTCCGTCTGCGGGACCCGCTGCACGCGATGCGTACCGCCTTCGTACTTCAACTGGCTGAACACCTTGTCGCCGCTCACCAGCGCGATCACTTCCTTGATGCCGCCCACCGCCGAATGGCTGACGTGCGTGACGTCCACCTTCCAGCGCTTCATTTCGGCAAACCGCGAATACATGCGGAAGACTTCGTCGGCAAACAGCGTCGCTTCGTCCCCGCCTGTGCCGGCGCGGATTTCGAGCACGATGTTCTTGTCGTCGTTGGGATCCTTGGGCAGCAGCAGGATGCGGATCTCTTTTTCGAGACGCTCCAACTCCGGCTCGAGCCTCGCGATCTCTTCGTTGGCCATTTCGCGCAAGTCGGCGTCCGCTTCGGCCAGCATGCCCTTGGCCTGCGCATAGTCGGCGTCGGCCTTCTTCCATTCGCCGTACTTTGCGACCACTTCTTCAATATCGCTGCGGTTCTTGGCTACTTTGCGGTAGGCTTCGCCATCGCCGATCACGGCCGGATCGGCCATCTGTTCGGTCAACTGCTCAAATTTTGCTTCGAGTTCGTCTAGTTTCTCGCGATATTGCATTTATGCAATGACCAGTTCTCCGCCTTGCTTTTCTTCCAGCTTCATCGCGCCTTCAAGCGCATGAATGGCAACGGCGGTTTGTTCGTCAGTAGGTTCCTGCGTGGTGACGCGCTGCAACCAGAGTCCCGGGGCCGTCAGCAGGCCGAGCAGCTTGCCCTGGCGCTTGGCGGCGAACCGGATCAGTTCATAGCTCAGGCCCGAAATCAGCGGCAGCAACAGGATGCGCGACGCGAACTTGGCTCCAAAGCTTTGGAACGGCAGCAGCATGTACACGATCATCGAAATCACCATCACCACCAGCAAAAAGCTGGTGCCGCAGCGGGGGTGGAACGTCACAAAGCTCTGCGCGTTGGGGATGGTCACCTCGCGGCCGGATTCGTAGTTGAACACCACTTTGTGTTCGGCGCCGTGGTATTCAAACATCCGCCGGATGTCCTTCAACTGCGAAATGCCGATGAGGAACGTCAAAAACAGGGCGATGCGAATGATGCCGTCGATAAAGTTCGAGGCGACCGTTCCGCTCAGCGCCGGGTTCCATTCGCCGATTTTGTTGGCGATGAACAACGGCACAAATTTGTACATGAAGATAAAGAACAGCAGCGACAGGCCAATGTTGGCGGCCATCATCCAGCCGCTCAACTGCACGGGTTTTTCGCCCTTCGATTCGGCTTCCGCATCGAGCGCCGCGTTGGTGGAAAACTGCAGGGCTTTCATGCCGAGCGACATCGCCTGGCCGAGCGTTCCGAGTCCACGGAGGATGGGCAGTTTGAAGACCGGGTACTTTTCGGAAACCTTGCTGACGGGGGCTTCCTCGGTCACCATTTCGCCATTCGGCTTGCGAACGGCAACGCAGTAGCTATGCGGCGCGCGCATCATGACGCCTTCCATCACCGCCTGGCCGCCGACGAGGGTTTCCTCCCCACTTTCGAGAATGGGAAGCATCTGCGTCTGGATGGCCAACCGGCTGAAGGTCCTGAGTTGAGACAAATTTCGACTCCTAGTTCTAATTATATGACTCGCGCCGCCCGGTTCCGGATTCAGCTACTCTCCTTGGTAACCGTTATGGGACATATAAAGAGTTTTGGCGATTGTCCTAGGTTCGCTCCTCGTCGCCTCATGACCGCAACAGGACGTCGCGCCGGCATGCTTTGCGGCTTCCGCAGCGTCGCGCAGGACTTTCGCAAGACCCCGTTCCAACTCAGCGTCCGCGTCGAAGTCGCAGACCTCGACTGCCACTAGCAGGTAGCATGGTGGAGTCATGCGAATTGCCATCGCCGGCGACCACGCCGGGCTT
>JAFDVT010000149.1 GCA_018268875.1 Acidobacteriota bacterium | reverse complement strand
TCGGTGCGATCGATGATCACCACCTGAAACGCGTTCTTCTTGTCCTGTTTTTGCGAAAAATACCCGACATCCACCCAATTGGCGGCGAACGCAAAGTGCCCGTCGACAAAGTCGTACCCAAAGGTCACGACGCGCGACCCCGGCCCACGCGTGTCGACGTCAGCCCAGAACGGCGCGATGATGTCGGATCGCAAGTCGCGCAGCGGCAACGGACGGTACGCCTCAAGAGGGCGGCTCAGTGTGATGTTGCCGTTCGTGTTGACGTACACCTGGCCATGCAGGCGGCCGAAAAAGTTGATGTTGAACCCCAGCGGCGCGGGCTCCGACGTCGCATCGTCGCCCCGCGTCAAGGGCGTTTGAAAGAACCCAGGGTTGTACCGAATGGCCTCCTGGGCGTTGCCAAAGGCCGCGAGCAGAAGGAGGCCGGGAAGGATGATGCGCTTCACGGAAGCTTGGCCCCAGTCTGCCCGGAGAGGAAGGTCAGAATATCGGCCGAATCTTCAATCGCCTTGTTCACCGGTTTGCCGCCGGCGTGGCCGCTCTTGGTGTCGTAATGCAGCAGAATTGGATTCTGCGAACCGGTGTTTTCGCGCATGAGCGCGGTCATCTTTCGCGCATGCAGCGGATCCACGCGCGTATCGGAATCGCCGGTCACAAACATCACCGCGGGGTACTGCGCGCCCTTCTTCACGTGATGATACGGCGAGTATTTGAAGATGTATTCGAACTGCTTGGGATCTTCCGATGAACCATATTCCGGCACCCACAGCTTGGCGACTTTGAACTGGTGGTAGCGCACCATGTCGAGCAACGGCACCTGGCAAACCACCGCCTTGAACAGGTCCGGACGCTGCGTCATCGCGGCGCCCACCAGCAGGCCGCCGTTGGACCCACCGTTGATCGTCATCGTCTTCTTGCTGCCGTAGCCGTGTTCGATCAGCCATTCCGCCGACGACTCGAAATCATCGAACACATTTTGCTTGTTCTCGAACATCCCGGCCTTATGCCACTTCTCGCCGAACTCGCCGCCGCCGCGCAGATTGGCCAGCGCGTACACGCCGCCCATTTCCACCCACACCTGATTGGTCGCGCTGAACGTCGGCGTCAGGCTGACGTTGAATCCGCCGTAACCGTACAGTTCCACCGGGGTCTGCGCGTTGGGCTTCAGTCCCTTCTTGTGAAACAGGAACATCGGGATCTTGGTCTTGTCCTTCTTGGACGTCACCCAAACCTGCGTGACCTCGGTCTGCGAAGGATCGAGCGGCACGTTGGGCTTAAAGAACACGCTCTGTTCGGCGGTCGAAATCTTGTATGTGTACCAGGTGGTCGGCTGCCCGAACGACGCGAAGCTGTACCAAGCCTCGTCCTGGTCCCACTCGCCGTAAGGACCCGCCGCTGTGCCAAGTCCCGGCAACTGCATTTCGCGCACCAGCGTACCGTCGGTATTGTGAATGCGCACCTTGGACGACGCGTTTTCGAGATAATTCAGAACAAGCTTGCCGCCCGCCGTACCGAGCGATTCCAAGGTCGCCTGCCGCTCCGGAACAATCTCTTTCAGCGCCTCAAACCGCGCATCGGCGAACGGCACCGACAGAACGCGTCCGCCAGGGGACTTCCAAGTCGTCAACAGGAACAGATGATCGCCACCAGGCACGCCTTCAAAGCGTTCCTTCAACCCCACGGCAACCGGCTTTACCTTCGCCGCCGCGATGTCGTATACATAAACGTCGGACGTCGCCCAGCCTTCCGACGCCGTCATCGTCAAGTACTTGCCGTCGTCTGAAAGCGACGCGCTGAGTCCACGCTCTTCGCCGAAACCCTCGCCGAACAGCACCACAGGCTTCGCGCCGTTCGATAAGGATTGCCGCAACACGCGCGGACCCTTGCTGTCGTACCGGACGTAATACACATCCTTCTTATCCGGCGCGATTTCCAGGCTCCAGTACCGTGTCTTGGGCAATTCGAAGTTCAGATCCGTGCCCTTGTCCAGGTCGCGGAACTTCACCACAACTTCGTCTTCGCCGCCGCTCTGCAAGGCGTACGCCAGCAATTTGCCGTCCGGGGAAACGTCGAACACCGACGCGGAAATCTGACCATCCGCCGACATCGTGTTCGGGTCGATCAGAACTTTTTCCTGTCCCGCGGGTTCGCGCATGAACAGCACGGGTTGATTCTGCTCGGCCTTGCGCTTCCAGTAAAAAAGACGGCCTCCGCGATTGGCCACTGGCGACATTGTGTCGATGCGCAGCAGTTCCGAAAGCCGCTTGACGATGCGGGCGCGACCCGGCGTTTGATCCAACACCGCGCGCGTGTACTTCATCTCCGCGTCCAACCATTTGCGCGTTTCCGGACTATCCTGATCTTCCAACCAACGGAATGGATCGGAGATTTTCACACCGTGTACGGTGTCTGTGACAATTTCGGCGCGCGTCTTGGGCGCAGTGGGTACGGACATGCTTTGGGCCAATAGAAACGATTGCAAAATAAGGGCGATAAATGCGGCGGCTCGCATGGAACCCAGTATCGCAGGAACTTAATTATTATTGCGGCGCGCCCACGTCGTAAGCATCGGTGGCCTTAAGCGTCACCGTGTACGTACCCAGATTGTTCTGCCAGTGGCGATTGTCGTTGATGGCAAAGGCAAGCCGCCCGGCCTTGGGAACCGCCTTGTGATGCTGCTTACCGATGAAGTAGACCTCGCCGGCCGGACCGACACGAGCCACCAGCGCGCCGAACGGCTGCCCATCCCACAGATGACTCTTGTAGGCCGGCGAACCCGGCTTGGTCAGCCCATTGGGATCGCTCGCCCAGCCATCTTCTTTGAACGAAAGCCGTGCAAAACCAGTGGCCGTAACGTCCAGCACAGACGAGGGCGAAACCAGCACGCCACTGTCCAAGTATTCGATCTGCGTGCTGTGCTTTAGCGAATGCACGGGCACCGCCGTGCGTTCGACGACCTTCTGTCGAACGGCCAGCAGACGGATCTCTTTCATGTCGATCGTCTTGCCATCCACCGCGACGCTACCGCTGGCAACGCCACGCGTCATCGGGCCGACCTTGCGCCGCAACAGCGAAAGTTCGCGGTTAAACCCATCGGCGTTGCTGGGAATCACGCGTTCGAACAGTCGGTACAACGGACGAGGCTCATGTTGATCGGTATCTTTATAGGCATCGAGCAGAGGCGTGATGGCCGCAATGCCGAACACCGTCAGATCCTCGACGGCCTGATCCCGCTTGGCCCGGTCGGCACCTTGCACGTCCAGAATCGCCGCGGCGATGCGCGTCTTTTCGAACTCCGTCGCCGGATTGCCCGTGTGCAGCGACAGGATCTGCGACAACGCCACGGGCTTGCCGTCGAACGAGATTGACTTGGTATCGGTGCGTCCTTCGATGCGCGAGCCGTCCGTTTTCTGTATCCATACGGTGTCCGCGCTAAGCAACAGTAGAGCAAGTGAAAGCATGAATACGTCAGTATAATCGGAACACATGACTACCGATCGCCGTGACTTCATCCGCGCCGCGCTTGGAGCAGCAGCGGCAGCCACCTACCAGACATCGCTTGCCGCGGCTCCAGCCAGCAATCTCGGCATCCCCGGACCGTACCCGGGCAAAGTGGTCGCGATGCATCACGAAGGCAGCATCGCCAATGGCAAGTACAATCGCGCCGCCGTGAAAAGCATGCTGCACGAAGGCATCATGAAGCTCACCGGGGCGCCCACACCGCAGGACGCCTGGCGGACGTTTTTCGAACCTTCCGATGTCGTCGGCATCAAGCTCAACCCGGTCGGCCGCCCCCACGTCATCTCCGACGTGACGGTGTTCCAGGAACTGCTGGAAGGCCTGAAAATGGCGGGTGTCAAGACCACCAACGTCATCGCGTACGACCGTTACCGCACGGAATTTCTCGATGCCGGTTTCGACAAGTGGCTGCCCGAAGGCGTCCGCTACACGTGGGGCACCGATAAGGTTCATCCGCTCCAGTTGGACATGGACATGTACGACGCCAATGAATATGTCGAAATGCCGCTCGTGCTGCCGGAAGGTGATTTTAAGAACCCGCACCACCGGCGTTCCTATCTCGCCAAGTTCATCACCAAAGACGTCAATAAGATGATCAACCTGTGCCTGCTCAAGCACCATCAGTCGGCGGGCGTCACCATCGCGTTAAAGAACTTGTCCCACGGCCTTGTGAACAATGTCAGCCGCTCGCATTCGTCGTCGACGTTGAACACCTGCGGCACGTTTATTCCCAACATCGTCGACCATCCGGTGATCCGCCGCAAAGTCGTGCTCAACGTTTGCGACGGCATTCTGGCGGCCTACCACGGCGGCCCCGGCAGCAAGGTCGGCAAGTATAAGTTCGAACACAAGACGATGTACCTTTCCACCGACCCCGTAGCGATGGACAAGGTGGGTTGGAAGGTGATCGACGATCAGCGCGTCAAAGCCGGGATGCGCCCGGTGGCAGAGGCTCCGCCCGATGCGGACAGCCGTTTCCGCCACATGCAGGTAGAACATATCGAAATCGCCGGCGCCCTCGGCCTCGGCTATTTCGACGACAAGAAAATCCAACTTTCGAAGTTCAGCTTGGCCTAGCCCATGAAACAACATCTATCTATAAGCAAACTGATTTTGGCCGTCCTGTGCACGGCCGTCCTGGCCTTAGCGCAAGGCGGCGGCGCCCCCAAGGGCCCGCCAGCCCCCACAAGCGTCCCCGAACCGTCTACTATCGGCGTGTATGTGCTCGGAGCGGTCCTTGTCGGCACGCTCGCAAATCGCAGAATGAACCGTCGCCGCTAACCCGTTACGGGTGTGCGATCACCAGCAGGCTCGGAGCGCGCTTGAGCACGCATTGCAGACACTGTTCCAGCGTCTCCGGGTCCAGCGCCGCGAAGCTTTCATCCAGGATCACCAGCGGCGCGCTTTGCAGAATCGCCCGCGCCAGATAGACGCGGCTGCGCTCGCCTTGCGATAGCTGCCAGCCCGAATCGCCCACCATCTCGTTCAACCCGCCGGGCATCTTTTCGATCAGCGGCCGCAAGCCCAATTCCTGGCAAACCGCCATCGCCTCGCGAACGTCTTCCTGGCTCGCGGGCCACGCCCTCCCCATCAGCAGATTGAACCCCAGCGGCGCGGCCAGAATATGATTCTCGTGATACTGCGGCGCGGTGGCGACACGCTTTCTCCAACCCTGCAATCCCGTGGTCGCAGGATCGACACCACCCGCCAGAAGCAGTCCCGAAGCCGCCGGACGCAACCCCGCGAGGATCGCTCCCAGCGTGGATTTCCCGCTGCCGGAAGCTCCTTCGAGCAACACGCGATCGCCTTCGCGAATCGTCATCGAACAACCGTGCAGGGCATTGCGGCTACGCCCCGGGTATGCGTAATGAATGTCGCGCGCATCCATCACCGTCATCGACGACGCGACCACGTTCTGCCCGTCCTCCGCTGTCTCGCCGCGATTCGCCGTCGCCGCCTGAAACAGATCGCGAATCATTTCCCACGCCTGCCATGCGGCCGTGAACTGCGCGAGTCCAAACACCATTCGCCGCAACCCCGAATAGCCCAGCATCACGCCGCCCATCAGGATCACCATTTGTTGCACGGCCACGTCGCGACCGCGGTCTGCGAACACAAATGCCACCGACGCCATGCCGATCACAAGCCATCCGCGAGGTCCCATCGACGACAACATTGCGAACGTGCGATCCATGCGCGCCGATACCGCCAGGTAGGCCGAAAGCGCGGCGTCTTCCTCGCCATGCCAAAGCTCCGGCGGCTGTTGCGCGATCCGGGTGCGATGCCCGGTCATCTTCTCTACCAGGTCGTGCGTCAAATGATTTCGCTGCCGCACCCATTCCCTGCGCAGCCTCGCGTAACGCCACGCAGTCCCCGCGACAATCAGCAGCCATAGCGCGAACAGACCCACGGTTACGCCGCCGCCCACGCCCATCGACATCACGACGGCCGCGGCAATCAGTTCCGCCACCGACATGATGCTGGACGATCCGCCGGTGAGTGTCAGGTTATCGAGCGCCTCCGATTCCAGCACGCGGCTCAGCAACTGTCCGACGCCGTAGCGTCGCATGCGATCCGTATCGATCTCGAGCGCGCCCGCCAGCAGCCGTTGCTTCATCAATCCGCCGAACACCAGCGACAACCATCCCTGCCACAAGAAGCTGAACGACGAAACCGGCACCAGCAACAACAGCAGGATCACCCAACCCCAGAACCATCCCAGGTCCCAGCGGCCGGACAGCGCGGCCTGTCCTACAAAGGTCCACGCGAAGATCGTGATGCCCAATACGGCGAAGTAAATCGCCAGCGAGGCAGCCAGTTTTCGCCACCATCCCGCGGCATGCAACTGCACCGCGAACGGCGCCCCGGGAGGCAACGCGTAATGGGTAACGCGGGCCACACGCTTGGCCGCCACGCGTTCCGCCGCGATCTTGTCCACCGCGCGACGCGACAGCGGCAGCTTTTGAAACAGTTCCCGTTCGCGTTCGCGCAGCGGACCTTCCCACAACTCGCGAACCTGCTTCCATGCGGGTCCACCAAGCGCCTTCCCTTTGGACGGAACCGCAATGGCCTCGCCCGTGCCGATCAGCTCGATCACCGCCGGAGCAAAGTCGCGCAAGCCGTCGGCGAGGTCGCCCGCGGTGAACTCGCGCACCACCAGGCGTTCCACCTTGGTCTGCCCAAGTTGACCTAGCAACGCCCGTTCGGCTTCGTGGAACGACGCGAACACCCAGGACACTTAGGACGACGCCTCCTGCCGCAGAACGCCACTTTCCATCCGGAAGCGCCGCCAGTCGGCCGCGCGCCACAACCGCGCCCGAACCTCGTCTTCGCGGTCGCAAAGTTCGCGGTATCGCGACTCCGGATTTGCATATAACACCGCCGGATCACCATCTTCGCGAATCTGCCCGTCTTCAATCACCAACACGCGCGAAAACGCCTTGGTGCTCGCCACATCGTGCGTGATGCAAAGCAGCGTGGCGTCTTTCCACGCCTCTCTCGCGCGGTTCACAAACTCCTCTCGCATCCCGCGGTCCAAGCCGCGCGCAGGCTCGTCCAGGATCGCCAGGCGCACACCGGGACGGCCGTACGCGCGAGCCATTCGAACGCGCTGCCCTTCGCCTCCACTCACCAGCGTGCCGTTCTCGCCAAGCGGCGTCTGCATGCCGTCCGGCAAGTTCTGAATCACGCCGCCCAGGTTGGCGAGTTCGATCGCCCGTGCCGCGTCCAACGCTTCGTCTTCACCCAGTCCGTAGCGAAGATTGCGTAGCAGGGACTCGTTCCACACCTGCACCTGCGGATCCACCCACGCGGTCTCTTCGCGCAGGCGCCGTAGATGCGAGGCATCGAGATCGCGTCCATCGACAAGAATCTGTCCCGCGGTCGCGCGGTACCAACCGAGCAGCAAACCGACCAGGCTGGACTTGCCCGCGCCCGACAATCCCACGATGCCGACATGCTCACCCGGCTCGATCGTGAGATTGATGTGTTGCAGAATCAAATGCCCGCCCACAGACGTTTCAACGTCGCGCATCTCAATCCGCGCGGCAGCCTGCGAACCTTCGCGCGACGCCTTCCTCGAATCGAAACTCGCGATCGCCTCCTCTGGCGCGCCAAGAGGCTCCAACAGCCGCGTCAAGCCATTGCGAAGCGCCGGCCACTGCCACGAAATCGCGCATAGCGTACCGCCGACATCTGGCAGACTCAACGTCCAATACACCAGCAGAATCGCGGCCGCCGGGTTGGTATCGCCGCCGCTCATCGCCGTGTACACAAGCCATCCGGCCGCGCCGTACGAACACAGCAGTTGCACCGCGACGATTCCCACCGCGGTACGCTGGGCGCGCAATCCCGCGTCGGCCCACAACCGCAATTGCGAACTCTGCAGCCAGCGCAACGCCGGCCCCGCGCCATGCGTACGCACCGGCACGATCCCCAACAGCGCATCCAGATAAAACCGTGTCAACGACCCGCTGTATTCGCGAAATCGCAGGTCGCGCTCCACCAGCAGCGGCTGTCCCAACAACGGTGCGCCTACTGCAGCCACGGCGCACGCAATCGCCGGCCAGAACGCGTGCGGATAGAACCATATGATGCCTGCCACCGTCGCCAGCACCGTCGACACACCGCGCACAAACGCCATTGCCAGAGGCGGAGCCTGGCGCAGGATCTGCACCGCGTGGACCCGCTGCGCCATGTCCGAAATCAGGCGGCTTTGAAAATATCGGTCGCCCAGGCGCGGGACCTTGAAGTGGAATCGTGACCGCATGCGCAGTTCCAACTGCCGTCCCGTAAGCCGTAGCAAATCGTCTGCGGACCATTCGACCAACGCCAGGCAAAGCAGGAACACCACCAGCACGGCCGCCGCCGCGAATCGCTCACCAGGCAACGGCAGATGCGGCGCGAGCCCGATGATCGACCGCAGCAACAGCGCCTCCGCAAGCACCGCCAGCGCCGCCGTGACACCCGCTACAAGCGCGGCTCCCGCCGTAAATAGGCCGCCCGCGCGAACCGCCGACCAAAGCTCCGCCATTGGACCCGGCACACTGCCCTGCCCCACCGCCGTCTGCAAAGATTCGGGCAAGGCGTCCAACTGCGCCGCCTGCGTACCCTTCGCTCGCAACGCGACGGCGCCGCGAAAGTACAACTCGTCGGGCTCGTCTTCGACCTCGACAAAACGCCAATATTCACGAGGGATCAGTTCCGGCTGCGCGCATAGTTCCACCAGCGACGCTTCGCCGAGGGACGTCGCCAAATGCACGGCCGCATCGAGCGCCGCAAGCTTCCGCCAGTCGTCCGATGCCGCAGCCTCGCGAATCAGTTCGCCGGCGCGACCTTTGTTGACGCCTCCGCGCCGCATCCGCGCGGCAAGCGGCTTCAGGAAGTCGTCGCTACGCGCCCATTCCAACCACCCGTCGGCGGGAACCTGCTGCGTGTGCAAATACACATCGCGTAGGAACCGCTTCGCACTCACCCAACGGCGCCCCGCGGCCGGATCCATGATCTGCAGCATGCCGCCAATGCGCCGCCAGATCACGACGAAATGCGTACCCGAACCTTCGAGCTTCACCACCACGATGCAAGGCAACAGTTGCGCTTCCGGGATCAGCAGATGATCGACGGGAACCATCACCTGTTCCGCTTCGAGGCCCAATTTATTGGCGATTTCTTCCAGCGAATCGATGGACGTGCCATCCACGTCGGTGTGGCAAGCCTCGCGCAGACGGCCGTAGGAGGCCGCGATTCCAAACCCGTCGAGCAGCGATTTCAGCGCCGCGGGACCGCAATCCATCGCGGACGTCTGGATCACTTCCGGCGCGAACCACCGTCGTCTGCTCACGGCTTTGGCGCCTCGCCGGAGGAGGGTGCCGCGGCGGGCCCGGTCATCCATTGGCCCGCGGTTCGCAGGATCAGCGCCAGCGGCGGCGTACGTTCCACTTCCACTTCGACCTCGCCCGGCATTCCGTGTGTCAGCGGGATGCGCGCAGGCGCTTCGAGAATCCGCAGTTCCACGCGAGCCTTGTCGTCGCGATCCTCGCTCGCCACCTTGGATACTTCGGCCTCGATCACGCCGAACTCCATCCACGGATAACCGCGCAGGCGCATCTTGGCATGCGCTCCTTCGTGCAGACGTCCGAACACGGCCTGCGGCGGAAACGACGCGACAATCTTTAACTGGCCCGACGGCACGATGCTTCCCACTCGCGTCCCTTGCAGCAACACGGCGCCGGTCCGCAGAATCGAAGCCTCGCCGATGCGGCCGCTAATCGGCGCTCGAATCAGCTTTTGTTCCACGTCGTAGTCGGCCCGCTGCACCGCCGCCACGGAGTTGGACTTCGCCGACTCCAGCTTTGCGATGTCCGAACGAATCGTTGCGATGCGAACCAGACGTTCCTCGTCGCGCGCGGCTTGTTCCCGCCGAATCCGGTCGATCGACGCCTGCACCGTGCTCACCGCGCGTGCCAACCGCTCCACTTCGGCATCGGCGTCTTCCAGATCCTTTTCGGGAATCAGTTTTTCGCTCAGCATCTTCGCCAGCCGGGCCCGGCGAACTTTGGCGGCTTGGACGGGCGCCTGCTGTTCGCGAACCTTCGCTTCGGCTTCGGCCACTTGCGACGCCGCGGTTTGCTGTTCCGCACGGCCCGCGTTTTCTTCCTGCGTGATCTGCGCCCGCAACGCCGCGATCTGCGGTTCGACGCCACGCAGCCGCGTCCGCTCTTCCCGAACCTGCAGTTCTTCGGGCAGCGAATCCAGCCGCACCAGGATGTCGTCCTTCTTGACGTCCTTGCCCATCACGAGGTTGGATTCGACAATCCGGCCCGTCATCTGCGATTGAATTACCGCCGCCGCTGTCTCGATTTCAAGGCGCGCCGCCAACGACGTTTCGTAAAGCGCCACAGGAACCCGCGCGATCCAGTATCCCAGCGCCGCCAGCGCCGCCAACGCCGTGAACAAGCGCAGAAACACCCCGACGGGTCGTGTACGGTCCAACGCGCGGAACGTTTTGCTAAACGCCGTGAGCAGCTCCATTGGTGCCTCCGAATTGTACTGAATTTGCCCTCGCCAAGGCACGCGCTACACTGGCAATCGAAATGAGTTTCCAGAAGGCCGCCGAAGCGCTCGGCATACAGTTCGCGGCACAAACGCCCGGCTACCTCAACCTCTGCATCCGCTCCGGTTCCCAATTGATCACCTCCGGCCACGTCAGCACGCTCAAAGGCAAACTGGGCGCCGGTATCGACACCAAGGCCGGTTACGACGCCGCTCGCGATTGCGCCGTCAAGATTCTGCAATCCGTGTGGAATGCCCATGGCACGCTGGACGGCCTGAAGGTGATCAAGGTACTCGGTTGCGTCAACTCCGCGCCCGACTTCATTGAACAGCACCTGGTGATCAACGGAGCCTCCGACCTCTTTCACGAAGTGTTCGGAAAGACCGGCAATGGTTACCACGCCCGCAGCGCGCTGGGCTTTTCGTCGCTCCCCACCGGCGCCGCCGTGGAAGTCGAAGCGATCTTCGAAATCGTTGGCTAACACGCTCACAGCCTGGCTCGACAAGGTTTACGGGGCGGGACACGAAAGTCCCCGCCCCGCCGAAGCCGCCGCGATGCTGCGCGACAACCCCGAACTTGCGAGCCTCGCTCCCTACGCGGCGGGCAATCTCGCAGGCATCAAGGCCAACCCAAGCGCGACCCACCTCGACATGCCGCCCCTGGTCGCTGTCGCGATGTCCAGCCTGTCGCGCCTCCGCCCCGATGACTTTGCGGCCTGCATCCGCTACCTCATCGAACAAGGCGAACCTCTGGACTCCTGGTGGGAAGCTCCTGCGTTCCCCGGTTCCCGCCTCACGGCCCTTTATGGCGCCGCCGGCATGAACCATGTGCCGTCCCTCACCAAGCTTCTGCTCGAGGCCGGAGCCAACCCCGACGACAACGAATCGCTGTACCATTCGCTCGAAGCGCACGACCTCACCTGTTTTCGCCTCCTGCTCGCTGCGAACGCCAATCCCAAAGGAACCAACGCGCTCAATCATTCGTTGGACACCGACCGCCTCAACGTAACGCAAGCCCTGCTCGATGCGGGCGCCGATCCCAACGAAGGGCACCAGCCGCCTCTGCAATGGGCGATCTATCGCCGCCGCAGTCTCGCGCATATCCAGGCGTTGCTCGAAGCGGGCGCGAACCCGGCCCAGCAGGTCCACGGCATGAGCATGGCTCGCATGGCGCTGTATTTTGGCATGACGCAAGCCTCTGAATTGCTCGCTACGCTCACCGGTGAGACGTTCGACGCGCCCATCGATCGCTTCGTCGCAGCCTGCACCAGCGCCGATCGCGCGACGACCAAAGCTTTGCTCGACGCCGATCCCAGTCTC
>JAFDVT010000148.1 GCA_018268875.1 Acidobacteriota bacterium | reverse complement strand
GGGCCGCTGCATGCTGTACCGCAAGGATGCTTACGACTTTACCGGTCGGCATCGTGCGGTGCTTCGCCTCCCGTTTGAAGACGCCGAACTCGCCAAGCTCGGCAAACGCCACCGCTTGCGCTTCGAAATTCTGCGCGCCAGCGATTTCGCCTCCGTGCGCATGGCCGATTCGCTGCTCGAAATCTTCCGCAAGTTTCCGAGGCTGTCGTTTCAATACCTGGTGGCGAACTCGCGCCGCAGTTGGATCGCGCTAACCAGCTCGTTTGTATTTTTCCTGTATTTCCCGGTGTTGGCTTGGCTTCTTTATGACGGCCAAGCGATCCCCGCCTACCTGTTCGCCATGGCGCCCGCCGCCGCGGCATACCCGTGGTACCGCAACCCGGTGACGACGCTGTTCGCGCCGGTGGCGATTCTGCTGTTCGAGTTCCTGGCGATGTATTCGATCGCCGCGCATTACTTCGGGTTCCACGGTTGGTGGAAGGGACGCCAGCTCTAGCTGAGCCGGCGAAGTACTTTCTTCGCCGCTTCGACACCACGAAATTGCGCTTCTTCGAAAATCGAAAACCCGCTGAGGTCGGAGTTCGCGTAATACAAGCCCGGTTCGCCTTCGATCCAGCGCTTGCGTTGCGGCGATCCCAGAAATCCCGGCACCGGACGCGCCATGGCATGGCCTAGCCGCATGACGTCGATGCGCGAAATGCAATCGGCGATGTCGCGATGGGCGCGCGTGAGATCGGCGAGAATCAGGTCGCGCCAGTAGCTCCAGTCTTTCTCCAGCAGGAGCTTGCGATAGGCGGCCGGGGACTGGTCGACCAGCGCCCAATAATAGGTCCACACCGACTCCGGTTGCACGGTGGTGAGGTTCATGTGCGTGGCCACGACGTAGCCGAGCGAGGGCGAGTCATAAATGACGTTGTCCCAGGCGATGTCGCCGGCATGATCCGGCATGCGGCGCAGCGTGAGGTTAGCGGTGATCCACGGCGAGTACACAAAGTCGCACTTGGGGTGCGCGCCTTCGACGATGTAGGACGCGAGGAACGTCGGCGCGGCCCAGATGACGGCGTCCGCGAGGTAGGCCGTCTGCTCGGTCCAGACTTTCCATTGATTGCCTTCGCGCGAAATGCGGTAGACCGGCGAACTGGCCTTGAGGTACTTGCCGACACGTTCCTTGAGTCGTTCGACAATCCAGCCGTTGCCTTCGGGCCACGTGAGCGGACCTTTTTCCTCCGGTTCGCGACTGGCGAACTCATGAATGCCGGCCCAGGCGGACGTCGTGTCGAGGTTCGAACCGTAATCGTCGCGGCAGGAATAGTTGACGTACCACTGCAGGTACTCGGAATCGAGTCCATTGCGGCGCAGCCATTCGCGCATGTTGATGCGGTCGAGAGAGAGGTCGGGCGAGATCTTGCCGCCGGAGGCTTCGAGCGGCTTGGTGAACTGGCCGGTGGCGCGGGCCTCGTGCATCAGGGTGTCGAACTTCTTGTACTGATCGTGATCTTTGCGCGTGGCGGCGATTTCGGGTTCGATGCCTTCCTGCCAGCGGCCGTGCAGGTACAGGCGTTCCTGCGGGGAAAAGCAGAGATGCCGTTCGTCCCACACGCCGTCCTTGAGCAGTCCGATTTCGGTGCAGAGTTCGCGGACCAGCGCGCTTTCGCGGTTGGCGACCGGCAGGTAATGGGCGGCCCAGGGATAGCGGGAGACCTCGTTCTGGCCCCAACGGGCGTTGCCGCCGGTCTCCCGCTCCATTTCGAGCAGAACGAAGTCGCGAAAGCCGCGGCGATTGAGGTGCCAGGCGGCGGAAAGCCCGGCGCAACCTCCGCCAACGATCACGGCGGGGATGCGGATGGTTTGTTTGGGGGCCGCGAAACCGGGCTTACGGTCGCGCAGGCGATGGCCGAGCGGGAATCCGTCGTTGACAAAGCCGCCCGCGATGTTGCGAGCGGCTTGACCGCTTTTGGAACTAAGACCGAGCAGGGCGGCGGATACAAATCCGCGTCGATTCATTTCGGCTTGTAGGCTAGCAGAAACTTGCGGCGGCCTTCGACAAAGGTCTTCATGCTCATGGCGGGAGCGGCGCCGGGACGGCGGAAGCCGCGGTCGTCTTCTTCGCCGTCGACGGTGACGCCGTTTTCAAACGCCTCGAACGAATCGAGCTTGCGGGTGTCGGCTTTGACGTCGGCGGCAATCAGCTTCTGGTACTTCGCGGCCATCGGACCAAGCTTGTCCCAAGTCATCCATTTTTCCGCGATGTCGCGCATGTAGGCGAGGTAGCGGGTACGCAGCGCGGGCACGGCCAGCAGACGGCTGATCAACACGCGCTTGGAATCCTGCGAACCGGCGAACGGATCGAGTTCGGTGCCGTTGCCCATGTTTCCCATCCCGCCCATGCCGCGCATACCGGGGCCACCCTCGGGCGGACGAATGGTTTCGTTGGCGTCATGCGGGATGACGTGGAACTTGCCCTTGGCGTCGAGGTAAATCGAGTAGTCGCTCGACCGGATCCAGTAGCCGTCGCTGTTCACAAAGGCCTTTTCCAGCGCCAGGAACTTCAACGTGCCATCGATGTCGAGGATCGGTTGCAACGCCTGTTCCAACTGGTCGATCGGCGTTTCTGTCAGCACCTTGGTGAGGTTGATGAGCGCGGCCCAATCCTTTTTGCTGTCCTTGGACTTGATCTCGTAAATCTTCTTGTACGCGGCGGGATCCTCGCCGAGGTAGCTGAGGCCGCCCTGGCCCATCGGGCTTCCGGAAACTTTCCAGCGGGCGCCGCCGCCTTCGGGGAACCATTCCTTCACAAAGTCCGAATTGAACTGTTCCTGGCTGGTGTAAATGCCCCAGCTTTCGCCGTTGATGACGACGCGCATGAAGTTGGCTTTGGGCGCCGGAATGTACTTGCGGGCGATGTCGAGATACATCACCGTGCGCAGGAACGTCGGGTCGCCGTGCGAGTTCAGAAGGTTCAGCGTGCGGTAGCCGTCGAGGCGCTGTTCCTTATTCAGGAAGTCCACGGAAACGTTCAGCGAACGCTTGCGTCCGGCGGGCACCATCATGAAGCTCGACATGCCGCGGAAATGTACCCCGACGCCTTTGTAGAGCTTGCCGTCGACGGTCATGTTCACGGGCATGTCGACGTCCGTGTTGTTGAAGTCCGCCATTTCGGCTTCCCAGTCCGGGTTGTCGAATTCGAGGAAGACGGTGCGCAGAACGTTGGGGTCGTAGAGCGGTTCGCTGCCGTACTTCTTCACCTGATCGGGGGTCAGCTTGAGGCCGGCTTTGGGTACGGCGTTGTCCGCGTTATCGCCACCGAAGGGACCGCCACGGCGTCCACCGAATCCGCCGCCGGGTCCACGACGAGGCATGGACTTCAACTTTTCCCGAGCGGCTTTGCGTTCGATCGCGTCCAGGTAGCCGTTGCCGTCTTTATCGAATTCCTTGACGAGCTTGACCTCGCCTCCACCGGGAGGTCCGAAGCCGCCGCGTCCGAACGGCGGAGGTCCACCGCCGGGGAAACCACCGCCCGGGGGCGGAGGCGGAAAATCCTGCGCCAGCAAGGCGACTGCGGCAGCGGCTGTGGTGGTGGCAAGGCGGAAAAACATGCTCATATGCGGCTAAACTCCTCGTCCGAACCCTGGCGCAGGAGTTTCAGTTCCTGCACGCCCTCCAGGCGGTTCAACTGTTTGATCAGATCTTGTACTTTGGCGCCGTCCTGGAACGAGACGACATAGCAGTGGTCCAGGCTGAGACCTTGTTTGGCGCTACGGACACTGTGCAATTTGCGTTCGCTGACGTATTGGTCGATGAGCGGCGCGGCGGAGGCTTCGGGGTCCCAATCGGGAGCGGCGCGGAGAGCCAGCAGGAACGCGTCGCCGTTGGTGGGGGATGCGCTTGACGAGGTTCGCGACAGGACAAGCGCCGTGCCTCCGACGACCAGGACGCCCATCAACGCGGCCCACGGGGCCTGCGCGCCAACAGCCATGCCGACGGCTACGGAAAAGATCACAAAAGCGGTGTCCCGCGTGTCGCGAACGACGGTACGAAACCGGACGATGGATAGCGCGCCGACCAAGCTAAAGGCTCGCGCGACGTTGTCGCCGATCACTTGCGTCACCATCGCGATCAGGCCGGCGAGGAGCACCAGCGTGGCGGTCATGGCGGCGTTGGGACCGGTGGTTCGGCGATGGATCCAGGCCACGACCGCGCCGAGCAACACAGCGGCGAGAATACGCAGAAATACAGGCCCCGGGTGACCCGTGACCAAGCCTTCGCCAAAGGCGCTGGTAAGGAACTCAGGCATGCGCGGGAGCCAAGATTCCCGCGGCGAGGCGAAATTTGGATAGGGGTTGCGGAGTGAGCACAAGCTCGTCCATCAGTTCACGAAACAGCGACGGCATGCGGTTGCGGAACTTGAGTTCGAGGATCACCCGGCCGTCGGGCAGGACGGGCGCGCCGGGTTCCTTGGAAAACTCGAAGCTCTGAATGGGCCGAGCGGCCAATTGACGGTCCAGCGTGAGGCGCATGAAGCCGGCCTTGGTGTCGAGGACGCGGGCGCTGCGGACATAGGAAATCTGAGTGGCCGGGCGGAGTCCGCGGGCTTGCAGGCGGCGATGGAACCAGTAACCTCCGGCCCACTGACGGTCCAGCGTGTGACTGTCGAGCAACGGAAGGTCTTCCACTTCGACCAGGCTACGGCGCTTGGTAACCACCGAGTTCGCGCGCAGTTTCCGTTCGAGAAATACGGTGGGCGCGCCGTCGTAGCGGCGGATACGGTACTTGCCGCGGGCGAACGATCCATTGCGCCGCAGGACGTCGCCGGCGGGGGTGTCGAAGTACAGACTGGCGACCTGGTATTGCGCGCCGTGAGGGTCGGGACCGAGCCAGCGTTTGGCCCATTTTTCGACTTCGTCGCCGAGGGCGGCCGATACCAGGAACTTCACTTCCGATGCCGATGCACGAGTTTCGCGGGTCTCCATAGGCTTGCTCTGATCCTTACGATATAACGGTTTACGGGCGACGAGGTGTTAAGTTTTGCAAAATCGAAACAAAGGAAGTTAGCGCCGTCAGTGGGTCATGGCGTAGACCACGAAGTTGACGCCGATGCGCAGGCCGAGGGCCGAAAACTTCTCGGGATAACGAGGTTCGTCGGCAAGCTGCCAGGAGTCTCCGAGGTCGGAATTGAAGGCGATGGCCACGACAATGCGGCCGTGCGTGTCGCGAATCCCTCGCCAATACGCGTCCTTGCCGTCGGCGCGGTAGCCGGAGCCGTCGCGCATCAGGGACCGGTAGTTGGCCACCTGATGCCGGTCCTTGAGGTCGTAGAGCAGGTGGAACATCGGGTCGCCGGCGGCGATGTCTTCGACCTCGTGGCCGGGCAGAATAAGATCCATGCCGGCCTTGAAGCCTTCCCATTCCTGGGTGCCGAAGAACGAATCGCAGACCAGGAAGCCTCCGCGGTTGAGGTACTCGCGAACCTTGGCGGCGTACTCGGGTGTGAGGTTCCAGGTGCTGGGCATGCCCACGTGGAGGTACGGCCAGTTGAAGATGTCGTCGCCATCGAGCGGGTTCACCGGTTGTTCGACGCTGCGGACGTCGATGCGGGTGAGACGGCGGATGGCTTGTGCGAAGAACCGGTCGCCTTTG
>JAFDVT010000147.1 GCA_018268875.1 Acidobacteriota bacterium | reverse complement strand
CGTTGCACCAGGCTTTGGATTTGCCGAGGTCGTCGTAAGGTTGCCCTAGGCTCCTTACTGGGTCTTCTTCTTGAACTGTCCAGGCGGAGGCGGCAACGGCTGCGAAACGTACGTCGCGACATCCTTCGCGGCCTTGGCTTCCACGCCGGCCTTTTGCAGGAAGCCGAGGTCGCGGCACCAGTCGATAAAACGGAACTGCCAGGTGCCCATGGGGATACCGTTGCGGTCGGTCAATCCTCCGCTCATGCGCGTACCGTCGGGCAGAGGGTCGCCGGGGTGACGGCCGTTACCGTAGATGTGCATTTCGACGTTGGGCGCACCGACGGTCATCATGGCCTGAAAGTATTCGTCGGCCCAGATGGCGTGCACGCGGTCACCGGCGGCGGCGCACATCAGGAAGGCCGGGGGTACGTTGCGAGGCACCGGAGGCGCGACACGGTTGCGGGCGAACGGCGTTGGACCCGGGTAAATGATGCCGACGAAATCGGGTCGCGACGAGATGCCGGCGAACGGACCCGAATTGTTCTGCTGGTCGAAGTCGGGGTACTTGATGGCTCCCGCGGAGGTGAGTTCGGCACCGGCGGAAAAGCCCATGCTGCCGATCTTTGCGGGGTCGATGCCCCATTCCTTGGCATACGCGCGAACCATGCGAGTGGCCTGCAGCATGTCGTTTACCGCGTCCACTTCGGCGTTGTAGCCGTCGGCGCGGAGGCGGTTGCGCAGGATCACGGTGTTGATGCCGTAGTTGTAGAAGAAGGGCACAAAATCGGCCGATTCGCCACCGACGTTGAGGGTACGGTGGCCACCGCCGGCGACCAGAATAATGGCTGTTCCCGTGTTGATGGACTTGTCGGCGAGATGGACTTCGATCGACGGATTATGGATGTTGACGATGCTGCTGATGCGGGCAGGCACGGCCTGGCTCATGTTGTACTTTTCGGCCTCGCCAATCCTTTCAGCCTTGAGGAAAGGCGATCCCGCGGGGTAGAGCGGCATGACGATGCCACCTCGCAGGATGGGTTGCGGCGCGTAGGCGGCTCCGTTCTGCGCGGCGGGACCGGGCCCGGGAATGTCCATCGGAGCGGGAATGGGCGGCAATTGGGCCAAAAACAGAAGTGCGGCGGCGGGAATCATGAGTCCTTGGGAAAAGCGAACCCATCATATCAGGGATGAATACGATACCTGTCTCGAAAGCGCGGCTGTGGACCGGACGGATCCTGAGCGGCTTGATCGGACTTCTCATGCTGGTGACTGCGGCGACACAAATCACGCTGGCCGGCGATGTGGCGGCGCAGTCGGCAAGGTACGGCTATCTGGCGGACGACTTGCGGCTGCTGGGCGTGGCCCTGGCGTTGACGGCGATTCTCTATGTTGTTCCGGGCACGCAGGTGTTGGGGGCGATCTTGCTGACAGGGTACTTTGGCGGCGCGATCGGCACGCACGTGTCGCATCAGGAGCCGTTTGTTCCCGCAGTGGTAATGGGCGTTCTGGTTTGGGTTTCCCTCTGGCTGCGCGACCCTCGTATCCACGACTTCGCGCGGATGCGCGTTCGCGTCTAGGTCACCAATAAAAAGGGGCCGCTCTGCCAGCGAGCGGCCCCTTCCCTCCCATTGGTGTTTGTAACTTCGCGAACGTCTCAGAAGTTCAGCTTCAAACCCAACTGCAGTGTGCGACCGCCACCGGCGCCAGTGACGTAGCCGAAGTTCGCGTTGCCGAGCGTACCGCCCGGATTCGAAAACTGCGGCGTGTTGGTAAGGCCGAACGACTCGGCGCGAATTTCCAGATTGAACCGCTCGGTCATGCGGATGATCCGGAATAGGGAGGCATCCAGGTTGAAGAACCGCGGACCACTGATAGAGTTCCTGCCGACGCTGCCAAACGTGTTGGCGGCGGGTACGGCAAAGCTCGCACGGCTGAACCATTCGTTCCCCGTATTGATGCCTTTTGCGTAGGTCACCTCCGCGATCTGGTTCGGCGAGTTCTGATTGCCCGGGGCGTTCAACGACGAGGCGCTGTAGGTGATGTTCACCGGCGAGCCCGACATCAGGGTCAGGATGCCGTTCACACGCCAGTTGCCGAAGGCTGTCGCCACGGCGCCGTTGTTCAACCAACGCTTGCCTTTGCCGAAAGGAAGTTCGTAAATGTAGCTCTGGTTGAAGGTATGGCGGCGGTCAAAGTCCGTGCGGGCGTAGTTGCGGCGGAAGTTGATGTAGTACATCACGCCGCCGTCGTCGCCCTGTTGGAAGGACATGCCGCGGGCGAAGGTATACGCCGTGGTCAACAGGAAGCCGCCCGAATACCGCTTGTCGAACTTCACCTGCAGGCCGTTGTACATCGAAGAATATCCACCAAACAGCAGTGTGTTGGAGGCCGTGCGTCCGAAGGCGGCGAACTGCGGCTGTCCCGCGGTGCCGAGTCCTGCGACCGTTGCGGCGTTCAGGTTGTACATCGTCACCGTGTTGACGCCGTGGTTGCCGACGTAGGCGACGTCCAGCGTGAAGTTCCGGGGCAGGACGCGCTGCAGGGCGATGTTCCACGAATTGACGTGAGGGTTCTTGAAGTCGGGGCTGATGGTGAAGTAGGCCGAGTTGCGATCCGGGTTGGTGATGATGCCATTGGTGGGAATCGGCACGTTGATGGGCGCGGGGAAGCCACGCTGGAACGTCGCCGCCGAACCGTCGGGCAATACCGCGGGACCGAAGTTGAAACCGGCCGGGTTGAACGAATTGTTGGCGCGAACCGGGTAGTTATAGGCGTAGCTGTTGTCCGGGAAGGGCGTGTAGCTGACGCCGAAGCCCGCGCGCAGAACCGTCTTGTCGTTCCAGCGGTAGGCGATGCCGATGCGCGGCGCGAAGTAATCCTTGTGATTCTTGATGCCGAGGTTCATGGGCACGTCGCCGACGCCGGCAATCAGAAGACGGTTGTTGACGTTGTCGTACTGCGAGAAACCAGCCTTCAAGCGAGGTACGGCTGGCGGATAGTATTCCCAACGGAGTCCCGCATTGATGGTGAGCTTGGGGCTCACCTGCCAGCGGTCCTGGACGAAGAGGAAGGTCTGCCAGGCGCGGTAGGCCGGGAAGTAGGTCGCAAGGTCGCGTCCGGCGGCGGAGGGGACATCCAGAAGGAAGCTGGCAAAGCTGTTGAAGAAGCTTGTGGTGGCTCCCGGGATGGAGGTCTGCGCGTCGGCGAACGTGTACAGGCCGCGGGGACTGAAGGTCTGCATCTGGAGGAGTTCGTCGCGGACGCGTCGGATATCGGCGCCGAACTTGACGGTGTGGTTGCCGGCGTTCTTGGTCCAGGTGTTGGCCATGTCGATGTTGGCTTCGGCGCGCACCCAGGGGAGGCTGGCACTGAATCCTACCACCGGGTTCGAAAAGCCGTTGATGTTGATGCCGACAAGGCCGCTCGAATACTGGTCGATGTTCACGCCGGGGATGCCCAATTGTTGGCTGGCGTTGGTGCCGAAGTCGGCGTTCTGCGCCTTGTTGTTGTAGTGGGCGACGCCCGCGCGGAACTCGGCGACGAGGGTGTTCGAAAAGATGCGGTTGTAGTTGAGACCGGTGCTGTAGCTCTTTTGTACGCCGGTGCCGGCGAATGCGCCCTGCGCCGCGCCTCCGGCGGCGCCAAACGCCGGCGCCTGGAACACCACGGGACGGGAGAAGCTGAAGCGGCCGCTCAAACGATCGCTCGCGGACATGTTCCAGTCCACTTTCCAGTCCATGGAGTCCGTGTCTTTGCGGAAGGGCAGGAGGCCGAACCAGTTGTTGTTGTCGCCGGCCGCGGTGGGATTGGGCAGCAGACCGAGAATCTTGAGAGAGATCGGGTTCAGGCGACTGGTCGGGATGATGTTGCCGGCAAACGGCGTACGGCCGGTGCCGTCGGCGTTGCCGGTGGCGGGGTCGTAAATCGTCGTGGCCGAACGGCTGAGGTTGCCTCCGCGGATGTCGGCGGCGGGGATGCCGAGCAGGTTGGTGTTGGCCTGATGGTCGGTGATGCGCAGGTAGTCGCCGAAGAAGAACAGCTTGTTCTTGACGAGGGCGCCGCCAAAGTT
>JAFDVT010000146.1 GCA_018268875.1 Acidobacteriota bacterium | reverse complement strand
CGAAATACCGCAACTGGAGAAGTTCCACCGTTTACAATCGTCGCACGGGGAATCCGCCGCACCCGAACCAGGCTACTCGACGCGGGTCGGCGGCTTGGGCGGAGCGGGCGCGGCCGGTGGCGCCGGCGGAGGCGGTAACAACTCGGCTTTGCGAACCGTGATGCTGCCCCTGCTCGACTGGATCGAGATCACCGGTCCACCGGGACCTCCCACCGTGCCTTCCAGCTTGTGACCGCGGCTGCCCAGGTCCTCGACGCGAAGATTCTCGCCGTAGTCGTTCGTGATGTCGCCCTTGCCGGCGTTGGCCCGCAGGTCGAACTTCGCCTTCTCCGGCAGACTGAGGTTCACCTCGCCATTCTTGGTCGTCGCGTTGATCTTGGGTAGCGGCGTACGGCCCGGCCGCAGTTCGATGTCCCCTCGATCCAGCGTGATTTCGGCGGATTCGGTGAAGCCCACCAGTTCCACGTCCTTCGCTTTGCTCGAAGTCACACGCACAGGACCCACCACATCCGTCGCGAAGAGGTTCGAGATCGTCGACCGCACCTCGCCCGGCACGCGTTCCATCTGGAAGTTGGCGTTGACGCCTTCGTAGCGCACCGGTTTGGCCAGATTGCGGAGTTGCACCGAGCCGGAATAGCCGCCGTTGATCGTAACCGTGCCAGCGATGTTTTCGAGTTCGATGTCGTCGCCCCGGCCACGCAAATCGACGTCGCCCTTGATGCCGACGGCGCGGATGATGTCGCTGCGGCGCAGATCCACTTTGACGTTGCCGCCGATGTTGTCCAGGCGCACTCCGGCGTTGTCCGAAAAAATTTCCACCGTGCCGTTGACATCGCGGATGTCGAAGTCGCCGTAGCGGCCGCGGGCGTCGATGGAGGCTCCGCGAGGCACCGCGATCTCCAGGCGCGACGTGATGCGGTTGCGCGAATCAGCGCGCTCCTGGTTGGACCGGACGATGATCGTGTCGCCCTGGGTGACGATTTCGAGCGGCGAATCCTTGCTGACGCGGTCCGCTTCGGACGTATCCAGCGCCCGGACGGACTTGCGTCCGGTGACGCGAACTTCGTCGCTATCGGTACCGGTGATCTGCGCGTCGCCGCGGAAGCTTTCGATCACGATTTTGGGCGTTTTTGTGGTGGCTTTCTGCGTTTTGGCTTCGTAGTTGAAGTCAAAACTGTCGCCCATGATGTCCCAGCCGCCGACGCGGATGCCCGCCGGGCTCCACCAGCCGCCCGAATGGCGGTTGAACGCATACAGGCCCATTCCAAAAACACAGAGAACGACGATGAGGAACCATTCGCCGCCCGAAACGCCACTTTCCGGCAGCGGCCGTCCCGAGGACTTCCAACTGAACAGTTCCACCAGGCGCAGCGCGCCCCAGGCGATCAGGACGTACGGCCAGTTGCGGCCCAGGAACTCCATCACCTGAATCTGCGGCCAGACGTTGCGCAGCAGAAAAATGATGCCGATGGCAATAAGAACCAGTGGTCCGATGATAGATCCGCGGCGCATGGCTTGTTACCTCTGGTCTCCAGGATGAATCGGGGGTGGATTGGTGGGACTGCCGGTGTTGTTATTGATCGCCGCGCGTTCCAGCAGCTTCATGATGCCGAACACGATGATGAGGACGGGAAACGTCTGCTCAAATCCCCAACTGGTGTTCTGGTGAATCGCCAGCAGGACGCCAAGGGTCATCAGCAGCACCGGTCCGCGGGCCGCTTGCAGAAAAGTCGCTCCGTTCATGGCGTGTTACTCGCTTTTCTTCGCCGCCGTCATGCGGATATACAGCATGTAGGCGCCGAGGCCAATCAGCCCGAGCGGCCAGAAACGAATGACGTCGCGAACCCGGATCAGGTCGAAGTTGGCAAGCAGGAAGAAAAGGCCGGCAAAGATCAGGAACAGGGGACCCGCCGGAAAGCGGTTGGCGCTATTTTGATCCATATTCACAAGGGACGAAAACTCGTCGACCGGCAGCCCCATCATGCGGCGCTTGGCCGTGTGGTACGCCTCAAACGCCATATAGAAGAACCAGGCGGCGATCGAAAGCGCAAACACCACCTCGAACCCGCCGTTGAGGTCATTGTTGTTGGCGATGGTGATCAACAGCCCCAGCACCACCACATGAATCAACCCCTTGGCGTACTGCCCGTTGTAGATCGCCCCAACGCCTGGAATCAAGCCCAGGAGGAAGGCGAAACCCGGGTTAATGGACGGGTCCACGACGCCAGGCTGTTGCTGTTGCGCGTGGTACCCGGCGGTGGAATACGGCGAAGCGTAAGGGTCGTGCGGAGCGGCCGCCGCCGTGGTTCCTGCTGCTTGTGGGTTTGGATGTTCCATGGGGTTACTGAACTCCTGCGGATTGGGTCTATGTTCCTGGCAAAACACCGTGCCCTGCAACTTGTACTGGCACGAATCGCACAAAGCCTTGCCGCACTGGCGGCAGAATGCGGTGGCCGGAGCGTCCGGGTGAAGAAAGCAGTTCATTTTTGCTTCTCCTGTTGTGTCGTTTCTTTCTGGAAACCCTGCTGCTGTTGCCGCAGTTGGCGCTTCTCTTCTTCGGCCGCCTGCTGCTTCCACTCTTCGAGGCGAGTCTGAATTTCGTACACGAACTTCAGGCTTTCGTAATACTTCACTGCCCGGCTCCAGCTACGCGCGACCTTGTCTTCCACCGACGAATACACGGCGACGGGATTCAGGTCGGACGGCTTCAACTGGCGGACTTCAATGCCCGCGAACCGCCCCATCATGGCAAAGCTCAGCACGGTCATCGCCATACCCATCGCGAAGCGAGGCTGGAACACCGGCTCAATCCAGCGGGAGAGCCAATTTCGTACCGCGCCCTTCTTGTATTCCTTGTCGCGGATCGCATGCGCTTCAAACACGATCCGGGTCAGCATTTCCTGCGGCGGGCGAACTTCTTCCGCCTTGGCCACCAGGTCCACCGCCGCCCCGCAATCCCGGGCGAACTGCGCACACCCGGCGCATTCGGCCAGATGAGCCTCCACGGCAGACAACTGCTCGCCGCGGAGTGTTCCATCCACGTAGTCGCAAAGCAGGATTTCGAGGTCTGCGCAGGTCAACAACATACGACTATACCGTTCAAACCGCCGCCTTATGACGGCGCAGTAATCTGCCAAGCTCCGCGCGGCCGCGATTCAGACGGCTCTTCACGGTGCCTTCGGGCACCCCCAGGATGTCCGCGATTTCTTTGTATTCGAGTTCTTCGAGGTCGCGCAGGATGACGGTTTCCCGCAGTTCCGGCGAAAGCTTCTGTAACGCGTGCTGCAATAATTCGCTGGCCTCGCGCCCGGCCAGCAGACCATCGGTCCGCGCCGACATCGCCGTCTTCTCTTCGAGCATCGGCAACTGGCCTTCGATGGACTCGGTGGCGCGGTCGGATTTCGTACGGCGGTAATGATCGATCAGCAGGTTGCGCGTAAGGCGCGTAAGCCATACACCCAGCGAGCCTTCGCCCGCGCGGAAGCTGCGTAGCGACCGGAAAATGCGAAGGAAAACTTCTTGCGAAAGGTCCTGCGCTTCCCCGTCGTTTCCGGTAAAGCGGTAGCAGATCGCGTACACACGCCGGGAATGCGTCTTGATGAGCTCTTCCCAGGCCGGCGCGTCGCCTGCCAGGCATCTTTCGACGAGTTGGATTTCCGCGTCCAAATGGCCTCTCACCGGCATGGGCCGCGCCCACACCAGACTTTCGTTTATTGCCACCGTCGCCATAACTCGTTTCGTTCCTTCAATCTTCGGGTTTTTCACCCTTGCCTGCCGGGTGTTTATCACCCTTCAGCAATGAGAACGAAATCTGTCGCCTGGAAGTTCGGTGTTTTTGTGAAAGCCCTTTCCCTTTGAGTAAGTTCCCCTATTCTAGCGACGGCCAACGGCGAACGGCTATTGGGAATCGACGAATCGCGAATGGGCGCCGATAAACCGCATTGGGCGCCGGGGGATGTCTTTCTGAAGGGGTTTGGCGGAAAGGCCGGCGGCTCAGTAGCAGGGCATCGAATGGTTGCGGATCGCGGTGTAATACAGGACGCTCGAGGAGCCGCCCAGCAGAAACGCCAGCGGCTTTTCGAGCTTCGGGAACTTTCGCTTCAAAAGATGGGTGAGCACAAGTCCGGCAGAGGTGCCGCCAACTTTGATCAGCGTGCCCTTCATATAGAAGCGGCCGTCCGCCGAACGGAGCATCGGATTGGCCTCCGCGCACCCCCACGACGACGCGATGTCAGCGGTCATTCCTCCGATCAGCGTAATCTGCGACGCCCGGTATGGAGTCAACCAGCGCTGCTTTTCCTGGATCACCGGCATCGCCGCCGAGGATGGAGAGGCGAACGACTGCAAACCATCATCCAGGCGCGTGTAGGTTGGCGTGCAGACCTCCTGCCCGTCCAATTTGAGGCACGATCCGTAGGTGGCCGCCACGGCGGCGATCAATAAAAATACCGTTCTCAGTAGCACGCACCAGCGTCGCAACTGGGACTACTGGTATTCATCGCCCCAGTGGCCTGTAACGTACTGGATAATATCCCCGGACGGGGTATGGGTATATTTGTAGAAATATGATCGACTTACGCAGTGATACCGTCACCAAACCCACCGAGGCGATGCGCCGCGCCATGGCGAGCGCCGAGGTCGGCGACGACGTGTACGGCGAAGATCCGACGATGAACCTGCTCGAGGCCCGGGCGGCACAGATCTTTGGCAAGGAAGCGGCGGTTTGGACGCCCACCGGATCCATGGCCAACACCATCGGCTTGAAGGTGAACACCACGCACGGCGACGAGATCATTTGCGAGGCTCGCGCGCACATCCAGGACTGGGAATTTTCCATGGCCGGATGGTTCTGCGGCTGTCTGCTGCGCACCATTGAGACGGACGACGGCATTCTCACCTGGGACCGGATCGAACCCAAACTACGTCCGGACGGTCCGCATTGTTCGCCGACTACGCTGGTGGAACTCGAAAATACGCACAACATGCACGGCGGAACCGTGTACCCGGTGGCCACCATCGGACGTATTTGCGACGAGGCGCATGACCGGGGCTTGAAAGTTCACATGGACGGCGCACGCGTCTTCAATGCGGCGGCGGCGATCGACGTGCCGGTGGCGGAAATCACCGCCAAGGTGGACACGGTAAGCGTATGCCTGTCCAAAGGATTGGGCGCGCCCGCCGGGTCGCTCCTGCTGGGCCGCGCGGACACCGTCGCCAAGGCTCGGCGGATGCGCAAACGCCTCGGAGGCGGCATGCGGCAGGTGGGAATTCTGGCCGCCGCCGGATTGATCGCGCTGGAGGACATCCCCACGCTGCTGCCGGCCGACCATGAGAACGCCAGGCTGATCGCCGACCGCGTGTCGGAAATTCCGGGCGTGTCCATCGACCCCGCCAAGGTCACCACCAACATCGTCATTTTCGACATCGCGGGAACCGGGGCCAATCCCGCGGCCGTCAGCCAGGAACTGAAGCGGCGCGGTGTGATCATCAACGGAATCGGCGGGACCCGCATGCGCGCGGTGACCCATTACGACGTCAACCGGGCCGATTGCGAAGAGGCGTGCGAGATTCTGGCAGAGGTGCTGCGGCCGAATTAAGCGTCCGCGTATTCGGGGCTGGTGACCTGAATTTCCATCGGCGGCAGGTCCCGGCGGCCGAGCGTCACGACCATGGCATGAGTACCGGACGCGACGCCGTCCGGCATTTGGAACCGGATTTCGTAGCGGCGCAACATGCCGTCGACACAGCGGTTTTCGTAACCCCAGGCGGGCATCCCGTCGATTTTCGCCGAAAAATGATCGGGGTCGTTCAGTTCTTCGACGAGCGCCGAAATCGAGCCGTCGGCATGCTGGGTAACCGAAACGAGCCTCGGCACCACCGGCGGCGGAGGTACGACGCGCAGAGTCCCCGGCTTGCCCATGCGTTCGCCCATCCAGAACGCCTCGACGGGCAGTAGTCCGGTCTGTTCGAGTT
>JAFDVT010000145.1 GCA_018268875.1 Acidobacteriota bacterium | reverse complement strand
TCCCTATGTCTGTCGGAGACGTCAGCGAAATTTTGGAAGTTACAGCCCAGGGCGCCCAACTGGCCACAGAAAACGCCACGGTGGGCACCGTCGTCGAACAAAAGCGTATCGTCGAACTGCCCATCAACGGCCGCAACTACCTGTCGCTTGCCGGTCTCGCGCCCAATGTCAGCGCCGGGTTCCCTTCCGCGGGCCAGGCTGACGGACGCCAGGGCGGCGACCGCGCCAACCAGAACATCTCTGTCGCCGGCATGCGCAACCAGTTCAACCGGTTTACGCTCGACGGCGTCGAAAACACCGACCCGAACTTCAACACCTACGTGATCTTCCCGTCGGTGGAAGCGCTGCAGGAGTTCAAAGTGCAGTCCGGCGTCTACCCGGCGGAATTCGGCCGCGGCGCGACCCAGATCAACGTCTCCACCAAAGGCGGCGGCAACCAGTACCATGGTTCGCTGTTCGAATTCGTCCGCAACGACAAGCTGGACGCCAAAAACTACGCCTTCACCACCGCTCGCCCGGCCAAGGATCCGTTCAAGTGGAACCAGTTCGGCTTCACCCTCGGCGGACCCGTTTCGATCCCCAAACTGTTCGATGGCAAGAACCGCTTGTTCTTTATGTCGAACTACGAATGGTTCCGCCAGCGCCGCAATGTGCAGGCCGTCTACAGCCTGCCCTCGGCCCAGATGCGCAGCGGAAACTTCAGCCAGATCGCGGCCGGCATCTATGATCCGCTCACCCGCCGCCAGGTAACGGAAAACGGCGTCACCTACACGCGCGCCGACCAGTTCGCCGGCAACCAGATCCCGACGTCGCGGTTTGACCCGGTATCGCTCAAACTGCTTAGCTATTACCCAACACCGAACATCCCCGGCAACGGCCTGATCAACAATCACCAGATCGCGCTCGGCCGCCCCGTCAACAAGGACCAGTTCATCCAGCGCTTTGACTGGGTGGAATCGTCCAAGTCCAACTGGTTTGGACGCTACAGCCGTTCCGAGGAAAACCAGCTGAACGGCGCCTTGGCGCAGAACGGCGACAAGATCGTCACCAGGGCAAGCCAGTGGATGTTTTCCAACTCCCGCGTGTTCACCAACACGCTCGTCAACGAATTCCGCTTCGGACTGACCAAGTTCTACAACACCACCGGTCCTGAACTCGCGTTCACCACCGACGTCGTAGGCTCGCTCAACATTCCGGGTCTCGCCTCCGGTCCTCCTGTGCAGTGGGGCATTCCCAGCGTTGACTTCGCCGGCGTCTACAGCGGCATGGGCAACAGCTCCGAAGGTCCTTACGAAAACAACAACCGCGCGATGCAGTTTATCGACAACGTCAGTTGGAATCGCGGTAAACACAGCTTCAAATTTGGCGGCGAAATTCGCAAGGACGAATACAACCAGGTCGGCAACCAGTTCGCCCGCGGCCAGTTCGGCTTCCAGCGAATTGCCTCCAACAACTTCGGCCTCAATGCGTCCAACGCGGCCGTCGCCTTCGGCGGCGATCCGTTCGCGGACTTCTTGCTCGGGCAGTTGAACCAGTCCGAAGCTGCCGTCTCCATTGCGCGCGGCCAATTCCGCGCGACAGGCTTCGCCCTTTATATCGACGACACCTGGCGCGTGAATTCCAAGCTCACCATCTCCATGGGACTTCGCTATGAGAACACCCCGCCCTGGACCGACCAGACCGGTACCCTGTTCAACGCGATCATCCCGCTCGACGTCCACCCGACGGATTACCGCAGCGCCATTGTCACCGACATGAACCTGCATCCGTACTTCCTCCGTCAGGGCGCCGCCCGCCAGAATTGCTACGAAGGCATCAACCTGCGCTGGGTGCCCGGTCCGGAATTCCCGCAGTACCCGATCCAGACCAAGTGCGACGGTTCGCTCGGCGACCGTCTCGTGAAGCGCGACAACAACGACTGGGCGCCCCGCCTCGGCATCAGCTACCAGTTGAACTCCAAGACGGTCATCCGCACAGGCTTCGGCATGTTCTATTCGCAGGACACCGGCAACCCGCGGTTCGACATGTCGCGCAACCTCGCCGGACGTCTCCGCGACAACGCCAACACGCTTGCCCCGCAGCTTCGCTGGTCGAACGCTTTGGCCTCGATTGCCGGCGGTGTTGCCAACATCAATCGCCCGTATTCGTTCGCCAATCCGCCAAACCGCCGTACGCCGTATTCGATGCAGTACCTGCTGAACGTCCAGCGCGAACTCAGCAACAGCCTCGTATTCGAGATCGGCTACCTCGGCAGCATTTCCCACCGCCTGGAAGTTCTGCGCGCGGTAAACGAAACGCTGCCCGCGCCGCGCTCCACCGGACTCAGCCTCAACTACCGCTCGCCGTTCCCCGAATTCGGCCGCATCCAGCTGGTCGACAACTCGGGCAACGCGAACTACAACTCGCTCGGAACCAAGCTCACCAAGCGTTACTCCGCCGGACTGACGGCCCTGGTGTCCTACACCTACAGCCGTTCGATCGACACCGGTTCCGCCATCCGCAACCAGGGCGGCGACACGCTGTTCCCGCAGAACAGTTACTGCCGCCAGTGCGAACGTGGTCGTTCCAGCTTTGACGTCGGCCACCGCTTTGTCACCAGCATCCTGTACGATCTCCCGGTCGGCAAAGGCCGTAGCTGGAACCTCAGCAACGGCTTCGCCAACGCGGTGGTCGGAGGCTGGCAGGTCGGCAGCATCGTGACCTTCCAGAGCGGCTTCCCGATCACCATCACGCAGTCGGGCGACCCGTCGAACACCGGCGGCCAGTTCGACCGTCCGGTGGCCACCGGCCTGACGCCGTACCTCAGCAACCCCGACCCCCAGCGTTGGTACAACCCGGCGGCGTTTTCGCTGACGCCCGACGGAACCTTCGGCAACGTGGGACGCAACACCGTGTCGTCGCCGCCCATCCAGGCGTGGGACTTCTCGGCTCTCAAAAACTTCGCCATGCCGTACAAGGAAGGCCACCAGCTGCAGTTCCGCTTTGAGGCCTTCAACGTGGCGAACCACCCGATCTGGGGCAACCCCGATACGAACGTCAACAGCGGTCCCCGCAGCGCGGAGACTGGTCTGGGGGCGAACTTCGGCCGCATCACCGGAACCAGGACGAACATGCGCAACCTGCAGCTAGGTTTGCGTTACACGTTCTAGGCCGCTAATCTCGGGGGAGAGCGCAAAGGAGCGTTGGAAGAATGTCCGTATTGCTTACACCGGAACTGGAACAGCTTGTCGAAGCGCAGGTCAAATCTGGCCGCTACGGCTCGGCGAATGAAGTTCTTGCGGAAGCGATCCGGCTTTTGGAACAACGCGACGAAACGCTCTCCCCTGGCGATCGGGCAAGGTTCCGCCGGCAGATCGACGAAGGATGGGAGCAGGCGCAAAACGGCGAGGTCGTCGACGGCGACATTGTCTTCGGTCTTGCGGATGATGACTTAGCGGTCATAGAAGGCTCCCGGGGCGGTGAGTAAGTTTGTTCTCACGAGTGCGGCTCACCGCGATTTGAATCAAATAAAGACCTATATAGCCAGCCAGTCTTCCCCCGCTGTGGCACGCAGGGTCTTGCGCAATATCCACGCCGCCTGCCGCCTGATCGCATCGGATCCGGGGATTGGCCACGTTCGTGAAGATCTTACGGACAAGCCGGTGAAGTTCTGGCGGGTCTACTCGTACTTGCTCGTGTACGACCCCGCGAGCACTCCCCTTCGTGTCATTCGGCTGCTCCACGGTGCTCGCGACGTCGAACATCTGCTGGAATCGACGGCCGGACCTTTGTAACCGCCTGGCTTTTGAGCGTAGCTGCCTTTGTCCGCTATGCTGGCTCGGTGGCGTCCATTTCCTTGCGATTCGCCTCTTTTCTCCTTTCTATCGCTATTCTGGCGGCCGAGGATCGCCTCGGCTCTGTCGAGTTCTACGGCGCCGCGCCCCACGCCGTACCGGACGCACTCCGCGCCGCGCTCCCGCTGCGTCCCGGCATGACCCTTCCGCAGGATGACCCTTCCCGCGAACGCCTTCTACACCAGATCGAACGGGTCATAAAAACCCACACAGGCAAGCCTCCCGCGGATGTTTCCCCAGTCTGCTGCGACAGCAAGGGCGATTGGATTGTTTACATCGGCATTCGTGGACCTCGGGTCCTCGAACCGTCACCTCGTCCGGCCCGCGCCGCTCGAAAAACCGCGTCACCGGTCCTGCCACAAGCCCTGCTCAACACCTATCGCGCGATGCTCGAAGAAAACGCCGCCGCGGTGCGCGCCGGAGCGGCCGAAGACCAGTCGCAAGGCTACTCCCTTTCCGGCTACGAGCCACTCCGCAATCTGCAAATCAGTTTCCGCAAGCTCATCCTC
>JAFDVT010000144.1 GCA_018268875.1 Acidobacteriota bacterium | reverse complement strand
GGCGGGGTAGTGGGACATTCGGCTTTGAAGATGGCCGTGGGCCTGGGCGCCAACGTCACGGTGATTGACCGTTCGCTGAACCGCCTGCGGTACCTCGACGACATCTGGGGCTCGCGCATTGTGACGCTTGCCTCCAACGTCCACACGATTCGGGACGCGGTTCGCCAGGCGGACCTCGTCGTGGGCGCGGTGCTGATCCCCGGCGCGTCGGCCCCCAAACTCGTACGTCGGGACATGATCGCGTCGATGCGCAAGCGGTCTGTCGTCGTGGATGTCGCGATCGACCAGGGCGGTTGCTTCGAAACCTCCCGCGCCACCACCCATACCGACCCGATCTACTTTGTGGACGACGTGCTGCATTACTGCGTGTCGAACATGCCGGCCGCGGTGGCGCAGACGTCGACGTTCGCGCTGAACAACGCCACCAATCCCTATGTCCTGACGTTGGCCAACAAGGGCGTCGAAGGCGCCTGCCACGGCAATGCGGCGATCTGCCAGGGCGTCAACACCTACGAAGGTCACATCGTGTACCCTGCCGTTGCGGAATCGCAAGGCCGCGAGTGGAAGGACCTCAAAACCCTCCTCTAGGTTCGCCGGTAGGGCTTCGACCGGTAGCCCTTGCATTCCTTGGCCACTTCGGACTTGGGCGCAAGTGCGATCGCCTTTTCGTACGCGGCGACCGCCTCTTTGCGTTCGTTGCGCATGTCGTGGATCTGCCCCAAGCGCATCCAGGCCAGTTGACCGGTTCCCAGATTCAGTTGCGAGATGTCCGACGTCGCGATTCGCATGGCGGCGAGCGCCGGCACCAGGTCCTGATACCAGAACAGGAGGTTGCCGCGCGCGTAGGCGACGCGTTCCTTGGACACGCGCTCGTAACCATCGCGCCGGGCGACTCGGTTGGCCTCGATCTGGTCCAGGATGGCGAGCGCTTTGGTCTTGTCGCCCAGGTCGGCGTGCATCTGCACGAGTTCGAACTGCAGCAGGAAGTTCCGCGGGAAGCGCTGGCTCAGCACCGCGAGCAGCGGGATCGCGAATTCCGGTTTCTTCTCCCGGCGGTAGATCGCGGCCAGCATGATTTCGGCGTCGATGCGGTTGCGCTTGCCGTAAATTTCCACCTTGCGAAGCAGTTCGATGCCTTTGGCCCGGTCGCCGCGGAAGCCGATGAAGAAACCGAAGAAGCGGATGGTTCTGGGCAGGCTGCCGACCACGTATTGATGGATGCCCTGCGTGAGATAGGCGTCGACGAACTCGGGGTCGATGTCCGTCACCTTTTCATGCTCCTTGCGCGCCTTGCCGGCCGCGCTTAACGCATCGCTCCAGGCCTTGTTGACCAGAAAATCATAGTTCGCCTGCAGGCCGTAGGCGACCCCCAACGCGTAATGCGCGTCCTTGTCCTTGTCATTGCGCCGGATGCGATCCTCGCAGATCCGAATCGACTTCCCGATAGCGGCCGCGAACTTCGCCTGATCCGCCTTGGACGGCTGCAATCCTTCGCGGCGCAGAAACGCATTCGTACCGCTGACCATTTCGCTTTCGAGCGCGCCGTTGCGGAACATTTCCGCGTACAGGATGGTGTGCGCGATGTGGTTCTGCGCTTCCGGATCCTCCGGATTGGCGGCAGCCTGGCGTTCGAAGTCGGCCAGCGCGAGTCCGAAATCCAGGTTGTAGAAATGCTGGTAGCCGGGCGACAGGTCCTGGACCGACAGCGCGGCGGTGACTAGTAAAGCGGCCAGCATTAGTCGCTCATCAGGTAAATGTACGGGCGGACGTCGTCTTCCGGGGTCCAGGCCCAGTATTTGAGCAGGATGGCGTACACCATCAGCCCGGTTTCGCCTTCGCCGACCACCAGGAAGCGCAAGGCCTGATTGACCAGGTTGTTGCGCGTCAGGCCGAGGAACAGGCCGATGGGATCGAGAAGTTCGCTGACGTAGGCGATGGTGTTGGCGATGGCATTGGCGCCCATCACGTCAAGGACGTAGGCATCTTCCTCGCGCCGGACGGCGATGCGCAAGGGCGCGAGGAATTCGCTGCGGTTGTCGACAAGGTGGACGTTGCAGAAGGCAAGCGGCGCTTCGGAACGGTAATGGCGGTGGATCTCCGCCGTCTTCTTCCGGCGAGCGTCGATGGTGTCGGTGCGGACCGGGACCAGGTTCACCTTCTTATCGCGAATCTGTTCCCACAAGATGCGGGACTCCTCATCGGCGAATGTGACGTCGCTGACACGAAGCTCAACGGAGCGGAGGCTGCGGCTGATGGCGCTCAGCGTCACGATAAAGACGATGAAAATTGTCGCGATGATGATGCCGTCCGGCCGTTCCTTGATGTTCTCGCCCAGTGTGTAAGCGAAAACGGCGGCCACCATCCAGCAGTAGATGCTCATGGCCTTGGAATTCTCGCGCCACAGGGAAATGGCGGCGGCGAGCGCGGCGGAAAACATCAGGGCGAGTACGCCGGTGGCGTAGGCGCCGCCCTGGGCTTCCACGTCGGCCTTGAAGATCAACGTAACGATGATGTCGAAGGCGAGAATCACCAGCACGAGCGGGCGGCTGTAGGCCACCCAATGCGGGGCCATCCCGAGGCGCGGCATGTAGCGCGGGATCAGATGCAGCAACCCGGCCATGGCGGACGCGCCGGCAAACCACAAAATCAGGATCGTCGCGATGTCGTACACTGTGCCGAAGCCGGTGCCCAGGTATTCGTGGGCCAGGAAGGCGATGGCGCGGCCGCTGGCTTTGCCGCCCTCTTTGTAGTCCTGCGGCTTCAGCAGCAGAGTGGTGACAAAGCTCGACATCATGAGCATCACGCTCATGATCAGCGCGGCGGTGATGAGCAGCTTTTTGGTGTTACGGATGCGGCCCGTGGGAAGCGGGGCGTGAGGATCGTCGTCGCTCTTGACGAGCGGCATCACCGAGGCGCCGGTCTCAAATCCCGAAAGGCCAAGCGCCAGGCGGGGAAAGATCAGCGCGGAAGCGATCAACAGGCTCGTCATGTCGCCGCGCGCGTTGAGCACGTCTTTCCAGTTCGAAATGACGTTCGGGTGGGCCAGGATGTCGATGATGCACTTGCCGAGAACGATGGCGTTCAACAGAAGGTACGGCACGGCGACCAGCGCCGCGAGGCCGATGGCCTCAGAGAAGCCGAACAGGAAGACGACGGCGAGCAGAATTAGCAGGCCGAGCGTAATGACGATCTTGTGGTCGCCGAGGAAGGGATGCAGAATCGGGTTCTCGACGGCGTGCTGGGCGGCGTCGGCGGCGGAAAGCGTCATCGTGATGACGAAGTCGGTGGCGGCGAAACCGAGCAGGATCAGGACCAGTAGCCGGGCCTCCCAGCCGCGGAGCAGATTTTCGAGCAGGGCGATGGAGCCCTGGCCCGCATAGGACCGCCGAACCACCTGCGAATAGATGGGCAGCGCGCACAGCAGGGTTACGGCGATGAGGATCGCGGTGGCCAGCGGGGCAATGGCGCCCGCGGCGAGAAGCGCGATGCCGGGTTGGTAGCCGAGCGTTGAGAAGTAATCTACACCCGTAAGCCACAAAACCATGTACCACGGGTGGGTGTGGGCGGCGTGTCCCTGATGCGTATCCAGCCGCTCGCCCTCGAACATCCAGCCGCCCGGATTCTCACCGATCCGAACGTGTGGAAGTTCTATATTGGGGTCCGACATATCTTCAACAGGCTAGCACCCCTGGAATGTACGAACAGGGCCGGATTTATTACAGGATTGGATTGTTTTAATCCTCTGTATCCCCGGCCTGCGACAATAGAGGAAATGGGAATTGCGGGAGATTTCGTACTCGTTATCATTGCCGGCTTTTTCGGGGCGCTGCTGGCGCGCGCGCTGCGGCTGCCGACCTTGGTGGGATACGTAATCGCGGGAGTGGCGGTGGGTCCTCACACGTCCGGTCCATCGGTCGTACAGGCGCACGACATCGAACTTCTGGCGGAAATCGGCGTGGCGTTGCTGCTATTTTCACTAGGGCTCGAGGTCTCGCTAGGCGATCTCAAGCCGGTGTGGCGTGTGGCGTTGATTGGCGGTCCGATCCAGATCCTCGCGACCATTCTCGCGGTCGGGTACGCCGCCGACCTGCTGCTGAACATGGGTTTCACCGAATCGGTCTGGTTCGGGTCCATGGTCTGCCTGTCGAGCACCATGGTCGTCCTCAAAAATCTGGCCGAAGCGGGCACAACGTCGACGCTGGCAAGCCGGGTGATGATCGGGTTTCTAGTCGTCCAGGACCTCGCCGTCGTGCCGATGCTGATCATCCTGCCGCAGTTGGGCGATTTACAGCATGCGCTCCCGAACCTGGGGAAAGCGGCGTTGACGGCCGGCGGATTTCTGGCGGCGATGGTCATTATCGGAACTCGCGTGCTGCCGGCGGTGATGGCTCGCGTCGCAAGCTGGGGTTCGCGCGAAATGTTTCTGGTGACGGTGGTAGCGATCGGCGTCGGCGTCGGGATCGCGGCCCATGCGGTCGGCATCAGCTTTGCCCTGGGGGCCTTCATCGCGGGCATCGTTCTGAGCGAATCGGAACTCAGCCACCAGGCGATGAGCGACGTGGTGCCCCTGCGCGACGTCTTCGGCCTGTTGTTCTTCGTTTCGGTCGGCATGCTGTTCGACCCCGGCTTTATCCTGCGCCATCCCTGGGAAGTGATCGCCGTCTTGGGCTTTATCATTCTGGCCAAGGCGCTGATTACCGGCGTGATCACGCGGTTGTTCGGCTACGGCAACCTGGCGCCGTGGATCGCGGGTCTGGGCCTCGCGCAGGTCGGCGAATTCAGCTTTGTGCTGGCGCGCAGCGGGCAGGCGATGAACGCCATCAGCAAGGATACCTACGACCTGACGTTGACCTCGACCATCCTGACGATTGCGCTGTCGCCACTGCTCGCCAAGGTCGCGCCGTCGGTGGGGCGGTTCTTCCGCTCGCGCTGGAGCCGGGCAAAGACGCTGGACACGGTTTCGATTCCCAACGAGAAGCTAACCGGACACGCGATTGTGGTGGGCGCGGGCCGAACCGGGCTCGCGGTTGCGAAACTGCTTCACGAAGTGGGGCAGAGCGTCGAACTGATCGAAGCGGACTACACCCGGTTCACCCAGGTCAGCAGCCAGGGCCTGCCCTGCATCTTTGGCGACGCGACGCGGGACGAAATCCTGCACGCGGCGCACCTCGACACGGCGCAAAGCCTGATTATTTCGGTCCCCAACTCGACAGTGGTGCGTATGATCGTCCACCGCGTGAACGCCCTGCGTCCCGGCTTGCCCGTCGTGGCCCGGGCCACCCATCACGACGACCTGACACCGCTCCGGCAGGCGGGCGGCGATGCGTTGCGAATCGTGTTGCCGGAGTTTGAAGGCGGCCTCGAGATGGCGCGGCAGGCGCTTGCGAACTGCCAGCACGACCCGGACGAGATCAACCACCTGGTGAACGAGTTCCGGTTGCGTTTTCAGGGCGGGGCAACCGCCTAAAAAGAAAAAACGCGCCAGTTGGAACGATGCCAGGCGAATGAATCGTTCCAAACCGGCGCGTAGCTTGCTCTCGCAAACGTACTTTAATCAAATCTTAAGGTGCGGGACGTGATTTGCCTACCCTATCTTTTGGGGGCCCGCGGACGATCTTCAGATCGCTTCAGACAGGGGAATCCTTGAGATACAGTAATGATTCATGCCGCAGTGGCTTGTTCCAACATCCGCTGACGCCGCCAGCGGACCCGCGCGGAAACGGCGCACTCTGCTGTTGGCGGTGGCGCTTTTCGCGCTGATTGGCTATTTCGACTACGCCTATTTCGACGTGTCGCTGGGCCTCCTGTACATCCTGCCGGTGGTGATTGCGGCCACCGTTTGCGGGCGCCTCGAGGTCGCCGCCGTGGCGCTGCTCTGCGCGGCGTTCCGGCACCTGTTCATCCCGGTTGTTTCGCCGATGGAAGGAGCGCTACGGTTCCTGTTGGCGTTCGCGGCCTATCTTGGAGGCGGGCTGATGGTGGTGGAAATGGCCCGGAACCGCCGTCTTGCGGAGGCGCACGCCGAGGAACTGGAGGCCGAAACCAAGCTTCGCACCGAGGCGCAGGAACATTTGCGGCAGTTGGCGGAAAGCAGTCCGGCGGCGATCTTTACGGCGGACGAGCGGGGTATGCTGCTGACGTACAACCGCGCGGCGGTCGAAATGTTCGGCATGGACGACCGCTCGCCGAGCGGAGGCGTCGCAAACGCCGGGGACTTTCTGCCGGTGCTGCGGGACGCGTTGAAGCCGGAGACGCGAGCCCCGGGGCTCCGGACCGCCGCGCAGTGCAGGGGCCGCCGCGACAATGGCGAGCCCTTCATCGCGCAGGTGTGGTTTTCGGTGTACGAGAGTCCGGCGGGCAGGCGTTTGGCCGCGATCGCCGTGGATTCAAGCGAAGACGTGCGCGAGCGCGAGGAGCGCAACCTGCGCCACGTGCTGGACAACAACCGCATCATCGCCGGCGCCGTGTCGCACGAAATCCGCAACGTGTGCGGGGCGATTTCGATGGTGTATTCCAACCTGCAGCGGGACCGTTCACGATACGGTGTCCTCGAATCGGCGGAGGATTTTCGCGCGTTGGGAAGCCTTGTCGAAGGCCTGAACAAGATCGCGTCGTCGGACCTGCAGGCGCGCGTGAAGCGCACGATAACGCCGGTGGTGTTGGCCGAGGTTCTGGACGACATCCGCGTGGTCGTCGAGCCGCCCTGGACGGAAGCCGACGGCGCGGTGCGCTGGATAGTCCCGAACGGGTTGCCGCCGGTGTTCGTCGACCCGTTCGGGTTGACGCAGGCGATGCTGAACCTGGCACAAAACAGCCTGCGGGCGGTGCAGAATCGCGACGTGAAGGAATTGACGATTGAGGTTCGGCGCGACGGGCGGCATGTGGCGGTCTCGGTGTCCGATTCCGGCCCCGGCATCAAGAACCCGGCGAACTTGTTCGAGCCGTTTCAGCGGGCGTCGGAACAAACCGGATTGGGGCTGTACGTGTCGCGCGCGCTGCTGCGAAGTTTTGGCGGGGATTTGAAATACGAACCGGAACAGGGCCGTTGCCGCTTTGTCGCCTATTTATTGACCGCGAGCGGACTTGGCGCGGCGGCATCGCCGTCCGCCGCCGCTTCGCCAATGGGAGAAACCACGAAATGATAGCCCGCCAGCCGATCAATCTTCTTCTGGTCGACGATCACGCCTTGTTTCGCGAAGGCTTGGCCAGGGTGTTGGAAAGCGATCCGCAATTTCTGATCTCGGGCAAGGCGAGTTCGGCTTCGGAGGCTCTGGCCTGGGTGCACGAACGGCCGGGCGAGGCCGATGTGGTGGTCCTGGACGTGGATCTTGGAACGGAGCGCGCGACCGACTTCGTGGAAAAATGCCGTCCGCTGGGCTTTACCGGCAAGATCCTGCTCGTGACGGCCGGGGTGAGCGATCGCGAGGCCGTGTTGTACGTCCAATCCGGCGTTTCCGGCATCCTGCACAAACAACATCCACCGGAGGAGATCTTTGCGGCCATCCGCAAGGTTGCCGGCGGCGAAGTTCACCTCGAACCGGGGTACCTGAAGGCCCTGTTCCACACGGTGGACAGCACGCAGGGCGGTTCGCGCCCGCACCTGACCGAGCGGGATACAAAAGTCATGCGCCTGCTGCTCAAGGGGTTAGCGAACAAGGAGATCGGCGCGGAGTTGAACATCAGCGAAAGCGCCACCAAAGCGTCGCTCCGCACGCTGTTCGACAAGCTCGGGGTGAGGACGCGCAGCCAACTGGTGCGAGTCGCCCTCGAGCAATATCGTGACTATCTCTAAATGTTTCATTCCAGGGCAATTACATAACTATTACATTTGTTTCGCGGCAAGTGCTGATATGTTTGCTGTAGATGATTCGGTCTGACATCATACCTCGTAATCCTGACGGTTCGATCAAAATCAGCTGGGTAACGACGATCGCCTTTCTCGTCTTCCATATCGGAGCGCTGGTGGCGTTGTTTCACTTCAGTTGGAAGGCTGTGTTCTGGACGGCAGTGATGTACTGGATTTCCGTAGGCTGGGGAATCGGCCTTGGATATCACCGGTTGCACACGCACCGCTCCTATAAAGCTCCCAAATGGCTGGATTATTTTCTAGCCGTGTGTGGGACGATGACGCTCGAAGGCGGGCCGATTTTCTGGGTCGCGACGCACCGGGTGCATCATCAACTCTCGGACAAGGAAGGTGACCCGCATTCGCCTCGCGATGGCGCATGGTGGGCGCATATCCTCTGGATGCTTCTGGGGGACCCGAAGCATAACGATACGGCACTCCTCTCCAAGTACGCTCCCGATCTCTGCAGGGACAAGTTTTATGTCTGGTTGTCGAAATACCATTGGGTGCCGCTGGCTGTATTCGGCACGCTGGTCGGCGTATTCGCCGGTATCGACATGTTGTTGTGGACCGTGTTCCTGCGCGTAACGCTCGGTTTGCATGCCACCTGGATGGTGAATTCGGCGTCGCACATGTGGGGCCCCAAGCGGTTCAACACGCGTGACGACAGCCGCAACAACTGGTTCGTAGCGCTCATCACGATGGGCGAAGGCTGGCACAACAACCACCATGCCCACCCGGCTTCGGCCCGTCACGGCCTGGCGTGGTATGAGTTCGATCCGACGTGGCTGCAGATCCGGCTGCTCGAAAAGCTGGGTGTTGTGACGAACGTTCGTGTCGCAAAGATCGACACGGTGATTGAACCGGCCGCCAAAGCCGCCTAGGGCCTTCGCCCGATTGTTCTGGCGCGGGATTCGTCTTAGCCTGTCAGCATGCGGTATTGTGTGTCGCTGCTACTGGTTATTTTCGTCACGAGTCTCGCGCCGGGACAGACTTCCTCCTCTCTTAAGTCCGCCATTCCTGGTCTGGACGGCGGTTCCACCGACGGACCTGTCTACCAGGTCTCCAAGTCCGCCAAGGGCAGTTCCCGCGTCGAATACTCCACAAGCATCAACGGCCAACTGGCGCCGCGCGAAAGCATCGAAGAAAAGGTCCTGCGGGATGATGCGAACGGCCGCGTCGTCGAACGCAATGTTCGCCGGTTCGACGCGACGGGCAATGCCGGTCCTGTCGAAAAGACGGTGATCGAGGAGCGGAAGTCCGGCAATACGCTGGTAACGACCTCGACGGTGTACCGTGGGGATCTGAACGGCAACCTGATTCCGGCCGAGCGGAGCGTCGCACAGGCGGTGGAGCAGGGCAACACCGTGCAGACCAACGTGACGGTGGAGCGGTCGGGGTTCGACGGGCAGATGACGCCGGTGGAGCGGATCGCGCAGACGACGGTAAAGAGCTCGCCGGAGACGCAGCAGCAAACCACGACGCGGATGCGTCGCGACGCCAACGGCAATTTTTATGAGGCGGTTCGCGAGGTTCGGGATACGACGACAACGCCGTCGTCGTCGAAGAATGGCGGAACGACGGTAGAGAATCGCGCGCAATACGTCGACGGCGCGCTGGCGGAGCAGACGGTAGCGCGAACGGTAACGCAGCCGAACGGTTCGCGGACCACGGTAGTGGACGTCTACGCGACGCAGCAACCCGGCGTGAGTGCGGACTCGACCGGACGCCTCGCGCTGAAGGAACAGCAGCAGATTGTTCGCGAAGTGGGTTCGGGAGGGCGGACGGCGACGGAGACGGTCACCTCGCGCAAACCGAACGTGTCGGATCCGGGAAGACTGGGTCCCGCGCAGGTCCTTTCGCGTACGACTTGCAACGGCGGTTGCGAAAAACCCTAGCCCCGCATACCTCCCCAGTCCTCCCCCGTTTGGTGTCAGACCGATCTGACACGAAAGGCGAGAAAAGGCGGAACACCGGGGTAGGGAAATTCTTTGTCTTAAGGGGCGCCCGCTTTGAGAAACTGCCAATCCGGACCAAGTTTCTCTAGCGTCAGAATGGCGTCTTGATCCTCAAGACTGCGAGTGTAGGGCCAACGCCTCCAACTGTGCCCGGTCTCCGCTTCGACCGATTGCAGGAATGCCTCGTCGCCAAACGGTCTGCCGGCGAATGTACAACGCCGAAGCAGATGAACGACTGACGATCGGTATTGCTGCGCGGACAGCAAGGTTCGCCATCCGCGACTGCCACCGCGCAAATCCCATTCCGCTCTGTCGAGAAACGGGTCGAGTTGGCCACTGAGATGCGCATGGCAACTGGACCACGGGTATTCGGCCGGGTCCCTGACCAGTCCCGCGCGCACGGGGTTCTCTTCGACGTAACGCAAGGCTACCGTGAGGTGCCGCGGGGATAACACGCAGGAAAAGAATCGACCCTGCCAAACGTGGCCGTTCCGCCCGGTCTTCAGGTTGAAGTACTGCGAATACTTTCCGTGCACGCGCTGAACCCACAACGACAGCGAATCCCCTCGCTCGGGAACCGCGATGAGATGCACGTGGTTGGTCATGAGGCAGTAAGAGACCAGCCGAAGGCCAGTTTGACTCAACTGACGGGAGGCAAGATCGAGGTAGAGTCGCCGGTCATCCGCGGTCAGAAAGACGGGCTGCCCATTGCTTCCGCGCTGTACGATGTGGTGCGCAAATCCGGCGACCGACACCCGAGGATTTCTGGCCATGCAAATTAGTGGCTCGCCCAGGACGTCCGTCTCAAGCTCAAACGCGGAGGGCAACCGCCTCATGCGCGGGGATGACCCGGTGTCAGACCGATCTGACACGAAAGGGTAGGGAAGTTGCTAAGGGATAATCATGACCGGCGCTTGCCACCAGCCGGAGCGCTTGCCTGCCGGGTCGACGACCGTCACCTGACAGAGGTACTCGCCGGGCTCGATCTTTTGCAGCGACAGCGCGAACTGCATCGGCGCCGTCCGTAACTTGTTG
>JAFDVT010000143.1 GCA_018268875.1 Acidobacteriota bacterium | reverse complement strand
GTGAAAGGCGCCCATGCGGATGTTGACTTCCGGGTTGAACAGCAGCGCGTTGGAATAACCGCGGATGCCCATGCGGCGGGCCAGTTCGCGGCCGGTGGGCGGCATGATCTGCGACAGGCCGTGCGCGTTCGCGTACGACACGACCTTGGGATCGAACTCCGACTCCTGCCGGATCAGCCCGGCGAGCAGGAACGGGTCCACCTCATTCTGGCGGGAGTAATCTTCGATCTGCTTGCGCCACGGCAGCGGATAGGCGTAACGCCAGAACTCGCGCGGCGCGCTATCCATCGGCATCATCAGATACTGCGGCACCATCGCCTTGATCCATCGCACGGCCTGATCGGGCGAGCCTCGCCGGGTCGCGTTCGCAGCCAGTTCGATGGCCAGGATGTGGCCTTGTCCGTCGTTCCGCCCGCCAAAGCGAAGTTCCTGATCGGTTTGAAAATCGAGCGCCGCGGCTTGCAGCAATCGGGCTCGCTCCAGGCGCGCGTTGGTGGCGGCGGTGGGCGTGAAGTCCTCGATGCGTTTGCGATCCGGCCATGTGACACTCGACAGGAAGTCCCGGGCCGCCTGCGACGGCGCTGCTTTGCCGACCACGCGAAGCTGTTCCCGCGCGAGCATCGTGTAGTAAAAATTCGGATAGTAGCTTTCGATCTCCGCGTAATAGACGCGCGCCGCGCCAGGATCTTTGGCCGCTTCGGCAAGACGTCCGAGATAGTACAGCGCGGCCGGCGTATGCTCGTCACCGGGGAAAAAGCGAATGTGATGCTGGAACATCTCCGCCGCTTTGGGACGTCCACGCAAGTGCTCGGATAAGGCTGCGCGCCAATGGCAGAGCGCCGCTTTGGGATCCCTGGGAAACCCGATGGAACACTGCTGGTAGACGTCGTAATACTGTTCGGTTTGCGCGCGGAGGAAGTAATAATAGCCAGCCGAAAGCAGCGCCTCCAACCGGTACGGCGAACTCTCGTGGTACTTACGCAATTGCCCGATGGCGTCCATCATCTCGTCCTCGCGATTGCCTCTGGCGGCGAGCGACACGATGGCGGCAAGACGTTCGGCATTGGCTTCGGGATCGCTCACCGTGAGCGATTGCAGAGCCTGGGCATTCTGACCACAAATCGCCAGACGGACATCAGCGACGTCGCGAGTCGCACCGGTAAACGATGGCAGGGCGGCTTCCAGGTCGCGCTTGGCGGCGGTGAACTGGTTCGACGCAATCAATCGCGAGGCTCGCTGCAACACGGCGGCAGGCATCGGCGGCGGATAGCTGGAACCCAGTTGCGCGCTGAGCCGCGACATCGCCGATTCGGCCTCGGCAGCCTCCTTGGACTGCGTGTAATTCTGCCAGATTCGCTGATAGTAGTTGGCGGCGGCCACCGGATCGCCGGTCTTTTCCAAGGCTTCGGCGAGCAGCGCGTCGGCTTGCGGCTGTGCCAATTCCGGATAATTCGAACGCAGCAATTGCAGTACGCGACCCGCCTGACCGGAGCGGAGTCCAGCCTTGGCCGCGGCCAGTACAGTCCGCGAAATCAGGGGAGACTTCGGCTTGTTTTGCAGAACGGGAGTTACTGCGTCGAGCGTGGCAATGTCGCTGCCCGCGCCATACAGCGCGGTGACGGCGATGTAGGCGACGTGGTCCTGGATCTTGGCCAGACGCGGGCCGATGCCCTCTAGCGCCTGCAACGCCTCGGCATTACGGCCGGCTTCCGCATCGGCCCCAGCCAGTGCGAGCCACGCTCCCGCGCCTTCGGTGTCACGCGGATGCTGCGCGGCAAAAGTCGTTAATGCGGCGCGATTGGCGGCGGTTGGAGCTTTGCGATAGGCGCGAGCCATCGCTTCCACGGTCGCGGCCGAAGCCGCCAGGGAACAGGTTAGAAATACAAACGCCGCCAGTCGCATCATTACCAACGCAGGTTACTGGGGAACCGGACGCCCCATGGACTTGTAGATGTCCTCGATCATCTTTACGTTGCTGGCGGCGTCTGTGTTCTTGGGGTCGAGTTCCACAGTCTTGCGGAACGCGCGAAGCGCCGCCGGGTATTTGCGCATGGGCGGCAACTGAGCGTTGTTCATCTGGAACTTGCCTTTTTCGAAGTAGGCGTCGGCCAGCGCTTTCTTATAAACGGCGGACCTGGGGTTTTTCTTAACAGCGGCGTCCAACTCGGCGATCGCTTCGTCAAACTTGCCTTCGGCGGTCTTCTTTTTGGCCGCATCGGTCACGGCGTCGGCAAACAGGGCGAGGCTCAGTACAGGAGTGATTAAAAATGCACGGCGGATCATCACGATTTCATGGTAGCGCCCTACAATAGTGAGTTATGCCCTCCTCGTTTTGGTTGGATGAGCTACGGAAGCGTCACAAAGCCGCGGAACTCGGCGGCGGCGAGGAACGCAAGCAAAAGCAACACAAGGAAGGCAAGCTGTCGGCGCGCGAACGCGTGGATCTGCTGCTCGACGAAGGCACGTTTGAGGAGATGGACAAGCTGGTCCGTCACCGCTGCCGGGACTTCGGCATGCAGGATCAAGTAGTGGACGGCGACGGTTTCGTTACCGGCTACGGCCTCGTGCATGGACGCCCTGTGTACGTGTTCGCACAGGATTTTACGGTGTTCGGCGGGTCGCTATCCGAATCGAACGCACAAAAGATCTGCAAGATCATGGACCTTGCGATGAAGACCGGATGTCCGGTGATCGGCCTGAACGATTCGGGCGGCGCGCGCATCCAGGAAGGCGTGCTGTCGCTGGCGGGCTATGCGGACATCTTTCTACGCAACACGCTCGCAAGCGGCGTGATCCCGCAGATTTCGGCGATTATGGGCCCTTGCGCGGGCGGCGCGGTGTATTCGCCCGCGATCACCGACTTCATCTTCATGGTGGACAAGACGAGCTACATGTTCGTCACCGGGCCCGACGTCATCAAAACCGTAACGCATGAGGACGTCGACAAGGAACAGTTGGGCGGCGCGACGACGCATAACTCGACCAGCGGCGTCGCGCACTTTATGTCGCAGGACGATGCCGACTGCCTGCGTACCATTCGCGACCTGCTGACGTACCTGCCGCAGAACAACACCGAAGACCCGCCCCGCAAAGCGTCCAGCGATCCCATTGATCGGCAGGACCCCAAGCTGGACACGATCGTTCCCGACGACGCGAGCCTGCCTTACGACATCAAGGACGTGATCACGCGCGTGGTGGACGACGGCGAATTTCTGGAAATTCACGAGCATTTCGCCCGCAATATCGTCACCGGGTTCGCGAGGCTGGACGGGCGCAGCGTCGGCATCGTGGCCAATCAGCCCGCTTACCTCGCGGGATGTTTGGACATCAATTCGTCGACCAAGGGCGCCCGCTTTGTGCGCTTCTGCGACGCCTTCAATATCCCGATCGTGACGTTTGAAGACGTGCCGGGATTCCTACCGGGCACCGGGCAGGAGTTCAATGGCATCATCCGCCACGGCGCGAAACTGCTGTATGCGTACGCCGAAGCGACCGTGCCGAAGATCACCGTGATCACGCGCAAAGCGTATGGCGGCGCGTACTGCGTGATGGGCTCGAAGCACCTGCGTACCGATATCAACCTGGCGTACCCGACGGCGGAGATCGCGGTGATGGGCGCCGAGGGCGCGGTGAACATCGTGTACCGGCGCGAGATTCAGCAGGCGGCCGATCCGGCGGCGGCCCGCGCCGAAAAGGTGAACGAGTTCAAGACGCGGTTCGCCAATCCGTTTGTCGCCGCCGAGCGAGGCTACATCGACGATGTGATCGAGCCTCACGAAACCAGGCCGCGACTGATCAAGGCTCTGCGGTTGCTCGAAAACAAAGTCGACACGATGCCGCGCAAGAAACACGGCAACATCCCGCTGTAGGCCTAGTCCACGCCGTGCTGGCGCAGCTTGATGATCTTTTCCGCAGTCAGGTTTTCGAAACCCGAAGCGCGAACCTTGCGCAGATAGTTCGAGTCCACGCCATTGTTCCGCATGTCCACGAATTCGTCGGGCGTAAAGGCGTAACCGAGCGATTTCGCATCGCGCACAAATCCCGGCTCGACGCCGTGATCGCGAAGGTGGATCACCTGTTCGCGCGTCAAATCCGCATAGCCAGCGTCCTTGAGACCCTTGAGATATTCGGGGCCCACGCCGCGATTCTTGAATTCCACGATGTCGTCGGCGTCAGGCTTCACCCCAGCCGCCTCCAGTTGCTGGATGTACCGCGCGTCGACGCCGTGGTTGCGCATGTTCACAATGGAATCGGCTGGTTCGTCATAGCCGGCGCGGCGGAGTTCGGCGACGAAATCCGCGTTGACGCCATGGTTACGAAAGAGCACCAGGCTTTGCGAATCGGCATCGAAGCCCGTGCGTTTGACGTCCCGCGCGTACTCGGCCGACACGCCGTGGTTCCGCATTTCAATGTAATCGCGCGCATGCAGATCCTTGAGGCCGGCGTCGCGCATGCCGTTCAGGTACTCGCGATCGACGCCGTGCGCGCGCATATCCACTAGGTCCTCGCCGGTGGCCGACGGATCGGCCTCGCGAACCGCCTTCGCATAGTCGAGGCTCACGTCCATCACAAAATAGTCGAGCGGCCTGCGGTCGCTCGGCAGGCGGAAGCCGAGCTTTTCGAGCTCCTGCTGGTAGGCAGGATTGAGCGTGAACGTGAAAGGCCCCGACCCGCGGCCGAAATGGAGCGTACCGTCGCACACCAGCGTCCCGGCGTCGCGTGCGACCTCAAACTTCACCGTGCTCGACACGGCGCCCATTTGTTCCCGCGTCAGGCCTTTCAGCGACGCGAACGAAATCGGCGACGAGGTCCGCCAGCGGCCGTTGGCATGCCGCGACTCGATCGCGAACTGCACGCTGTCCGCCGTGTCGCCGCGGCTGATCGACCATTCGTTGCGGTCCGGCGCGTTGCGGGCCTCGGTCGCGAAGAAAAGCGCCGTGCCGGCCAACACCATCAATACGGTCAGGAGTTTCATGGTTAGTCGATCCCGTGGACTTTCATTTGTACGATTTTCTTGCTGTCGAGGTTCCGCAGGCCGTGCGACTGCAGTTTTTGCAGGTACGCCATGTCGACGCCGTGGATGCGCAGTGCGAAGAGGTCGGCGTCGGTGGCGCTCACGTCATATTGACGCACGGCGCGCGCAAAATCCAGGCTAACGTCCATCAGAAAATAGTCGATCGCCGAATGTTTCGGGGTCATGCGGAAGCCCGCGCTGGCCAACTGCGCGGCGTAGTTGGCGTTCGCCTGAAAAGTGAACGAACCAAGCGCGCGGCCATTGTGCGCGACCCCGTCGCATTGCAGCGTTCCCGCATCGCGAACGATCTGGAATCGCACAGCGCCGCCGTTGCCGGCCTCCAGTTGTTTTTCCGTGATGCCGCGTTGCCAATGGTTGCGGTCGCCGTCTGAAGTTCGTTCGATCGCGAGTTGGACGAACCCCGGCTTGCCCGATGGCTTCAACGTCCACTCGTTTTTCGTTTGCGCCATTGCCGCTAAGGACAAGGCTCCGCCAATCAGCGCGGCCAACGCCGTCCGATGTGTCATGACAAGCTGTCTCCTTATCTTGTGTGCCGCTGCTGGCTAAATCACGCCCGCGCGTTTGAGCTTGAGAATCTGTTCGAATGTCAGATTCGGCCCATATTTCCGCGCTTCCTGAATTGACCGGCCGTTCAGCCCCTGTTGCGCGCCTTCAATCGCTTCGCGCGCCGACATCTTCGCGATGCCGTACTCCTTGAGGCTTCGGAAAAATTCGGGACCGACGCCGTGCCGGGCCATGTCCACCACTTCGTCGGAGCCATAGGGACCAAAGCCCAGCGAGTGAATCTCGGCCACCGCGCGAGGTTTGACGCCGTTGTCGCGAAGGCTGACCGCGCGTTCCAGCGAAATGTCGCGAATCCCCGCGCCGCGCAGCTCTTGGAGGTATGCCCCCGACATGCCGCGGTTCCGCAGCTCGATCAATTGACCGACGCTCAGCTTGCCCCAACCGGCGCCGTTCATTTCGCGCAGGAAATCCGGGCTGACGCCGTGGTTCTTGAGGTCGATGACCTGTTCGACGCTCAGGTCCTTGTAGCCCGCATCGGCAAGCGCGGCGAGGAACCCAGGTCGGGACGGAGGGGGCAGTTGCGGCGGCGCGGGCGCTACCACAGGTACTGGCACGGCAACCGGCTTGGGCACGGCCTTTTGAGCAGGGCTCGCCTGGGGTTCGGCAAACTCGAACGCGGCCACAGCGGGCGCCTGCATGCAGATCAGGCCGAACACCGCGAGGCACACCAGGCTCATGCCGAACTTCGCGAGCGACACGCGGGGCGCAAACGTTCGCGTACGGTCCAGAAGTTTTTCGACGCGTTGGCTGACCCGAATGCCGCCGCGCCCGACCATGGTGGACGCAAGCAGCGGTTCACGCCGGGCGACGCCGATTTCCATCAGCCGCGCGAGCGATTTGGCGTACGAGACGGGCGCGTTGCCGGTGGTGCTCACCACCCAATCGTCACAGGCCTGTTCGCGTTCGCTGTCGATGCGGCGCATCACAAAAGCCACGAACGGGTTTGGCCAGCAGAAGGCCTGTACGACATGCGCCAGGAGGTTGGTCCAGTCGTCGCGACGCGCGATGTGCGCCATTTCGTGCAGCAGAACATGTTGCAACTCGTCGTCCGAAAGCTGATCGGGCAGCGAAGCCGGCAGCACGATGGCGGGCTTCATAAACCCGGCGGCGAACGGCGTCTCAACGCGGCTGTTCACAAGTACGCGGGGAATCCGACGAAAGTACGGGTCGCGCTGGTAGGTCAGCGGCGCGGGTTGCGAGGTACGCACAATGCTGCGAATTCGCAGATAGTCGGCAGCCAGGCGGACGAGTAGGAACAAGACGCCCACGGCATAGAAAAACGGCACCGTCTCCATCAGATCAATGCTCCGGCTGTTGACTGGCGCAGGCGCGGCGGCCGCGGCGGCGTCGTCGATCGTCTCGGAGACAGCAAGCGAAGCCTCCGCCGGCTGCGAGGGAAGGTACACGATCGGCTCCACGGCGGTCTTGCGGGAATCGGTTTCAAAGTGGACGAACGGCAGGATCCCGAGCAGCACCAGTACGCCGCCCCAGGCCGCGCAACGAGTTGCCGCATTCGGACGGAGCAGCCGCAGCGAACCCCACACACCGGCCACCAGCGCCGCCGAAGGAAGCAGGATATTCAACAGTTGGGCCAGAACGTGCATCGTTGGTTACCTCGTCTCTTTCTCCGCCGCGGCAATGAGCATCTTGAGTTTGGCCAGTTCCTTGGTGGTGATGTCGCCTTCGTCGATCATGTTCTGCACCAGCAATTCAGGCTTTGAGCCAAAGAAGCGGTCCAGGACCTCGCGCAACGCGCTACGGCTGGCGTCTTTGCGTTCTACCACCGGCGAGTACACAAACGCGCGGCCTTCCTTGGTATGCGTCAAGAACCCTTTTTCCTCGAGGATCCGCATCGTGGTGAGCACCGTCGAGTACGCCAGGTTCAGATCGGCGGGCAGCGCGTCCACCACGCCCTGCACCGGCACGGGTGCGAGCTTCCAGATGATGTCCATC
>JAFDVT010000142.1 GCA_018268875.1 Acidobacteriota bacterium | reverse complement strand
TGCCCAGGTCTTCCGCGCGCTGGGACTCGACTTGCATCGTGTACATCCGGCGGTTCAGGAAGTTGGTGAGCACCACCGCCAGCACCATCGGAATCATCCACATCGCGACTCGGTTCCAACCGATAAAGTCATGGCCAAATGCGAGGATCGCAGCGTAATAACCCAGCGGCCAGGTCAAAGCGGTCAGAATCCCGGTCAAAAGATTCATCGACGGCGTGTTGGGAATGAGCATCCCGCACACCACCAGCCAAAGCGTGGTTGACGAGACGCCCACCACGGGAACCGCGGAACTCGAGACCAGCGAACATTCGGTCAGGCTGATGGCAAAGCCGATCAGAACCTGGAATCCGCAGCCCATCGAAAGAATCGTTTGTTTTGAAAACCAGCCGGCGGTTTGCACCCCGGCAAAGGCGAACGACAGCAAAACAATGAACAGCGCCATGAGCCGCGTCACCGGGTGTTGGTGCATGTATGCGGCTTCCGGCTGCAAAAATCCGTCGGCGGCAAAGAAGGCGACGCAAAAAACGGCGCTCATCATTGCCACGATACAGAGCCGCGTCACCGCTTTTTCCAACAGTTTCGGCGGCAGGGAAAATCCCGGCGCTTTTACAAGGTCGCTCGAACCGGTGGACGGACCTCTGGCTAATTGTCTTGGCATCGTCGTCAAACTCCCGAACCGTTACTTCCTATAGATAAAGCGGAACGGCGTAATGATTCAGTCGCGTGGAAAGATAGAATCTTTCCACAATCCCAACGATAGCGTACACTAGCGCTTTCGAATCTCCGATTCCAAGGCGTCCAATTCGCTGCGTAGCCGCCGCAACCGTTCCAGGATCCGAGTGTTCACGTCCTCCTGTCCAGTTGCCGGCGCCGCCGCCGGTTGCGGGCTCGCCGAGGTGGGCTCGGTCCGGGTCTGCGGCACGGGACCGCCTGCCAGAACCTCCAGCGCGCGCTCGTAGGTATCCTCATATACGATGCGTCCGCCCATTGCCAGAACGACCTTCTTCAACTGCGGCATGCGAGCATTGGCCGCCTGCAGGTAAATCGGCTTCACATACAGGAACGTGTCGTCCACCGGCAGCACCAGCGTCTGGCCTCGCAATACCTGCGAACCCTGCTGATTCCACAGGTTCAGATCCTTGGAAATCGTCTGATCCTGATCGATCCTGGCCTCCAACTGCATCGGGCCCAGCAACACTTCCTGCTTGGGCATCTGTAGGAACACGACCTCGCCGTAGTGCGCCGGGTCGTTCCGCGCCGCCATGTAGCCGATCAGGTTGTCCTTCCCGCGCGGCGAAAATGGCAGCACCAATAGGAACTCCGCCTCCGACTCCCCGGGTAACGAGGCCAGCACGAATGTCGGTTCCATTACCTGCGCGCCCGCACCCTGCTTCTGTACGTAACGCGCCTGATCCCACAGGTCCGCCTTGTTGTAAAAGGCCTCCGCGTCCCGCATGTGGTACGTCCGGTAAATCAACGCCTGCGATTCGAACATCTTTTCGCCGTACCGCAAATGTTCCCGAATCTCCTGCGGCATCTGCGAACCTTCCCGGAACAGCTTCGGGAACAGGTTCTGATACGACCGCACCACTGGGTCCGCCGGATCGACGATGTAGATGTTGGTCTCGCCGTCGTAGGCATCGACGGTCGCTTTCACCGAATTGCGGATGTAGTTGTACGACCGGAACGGCCCGTCCGACGTGTACTGCGAATACGGATGCGCGTTCGAAGTCAGGTAACCATCGACGACCCACACCAGGCGCCCGGCCTTGGTCATCACCAGGTACGGGTCGGCGTCCCAATCGACAAACCCGGCCAGCGTCTGGAGGCGATCGTCGACGTTCCGGTGGATCAGCATGCGGCTGTCGCCGGTCAGGTAACTCGTCAGTACGATATTCGGATTGCCGTAAGCGGCCGCCGCCAACAGGCGCATCGCGAACCCGCTTATCGGTATTCCGCGGTTGCCCTGGTACGTCGTGTGAACGTTGTCCGAACCCGACGGATAGTCGAACTCTTTCTGCGCCGTATGCACGAACACCGGCTCATGCGTGATCTCGCCGTAGTACAGTTCCGGCCGCGTCAGCTTCAGCGACGGCGTGCTCACCTCCGGCGGCGCGTCCTGCACATACAGCGCCGGCAGACCGTTCGAATTGATCTTGTTCGCGTCGGCCAGCACCAGCCCGTAGCCGTGCGTATAGACAAAGTTCGGGTTCACCCACTGGTTGCGCGCATCGCCCAACTGTTCGATGTCCAGTTCGCGCGGCGCCACCATCACCTGCCGCATCCGACCGTCGATGTTGTAACGATCGACGTCGATGTCGCGGTACGTGTACGGACGCAGCGGCTGAATCTGGCTCACCGTGTCGCGAAACGCCTGCCAGTCCCACAGGCGAACGTTTTCGAGCACATGCTGATGTTTGGCAAAGTCGATCTTGGCATCCGCCTTGGCCGCAAATTGGATCTCGCGCGTACCCTTGTCCAACCCGTATGCCGACAGCGTCGCCGCGATGTGACGTTCGATGTACGGCTTTTCGAGCGAGATCTCGTTCGGCTTCACGTACGCGGCCGCCACCACGCCGGGTAACACCATTCGCAGCAACGCCGCGATTACCGGACCCGGCAGCGCCATCCAGTAACGTCCCATCGCCACAAGCACGCCGCTGGTCAACATCGCGACGATCGAGAGCCACTGCAGCGGCAACCGGATCTTTTCGTCGACGTAATCCGCCCCGGTCAGGAACCCGTGCTGGGACGTCAACAATTCATACCGGCCCAGGTACAGCCTCGCCGCCCAAAAGATCAGCAGCGCCGCGCCCAGGAACCGCAGCGGCTTGGTGATCTCGACGCGAATCTGCTTGTTGCCGAACGGAATCGACGCGGCAAGGTAAATGATCGTGGCCAGGAACGTCAGCAGCATCACGCCGTTGACGGTCTGCACGTAAAAAGGGAGGTCGAACAGGTAGTACGACAGCGGTTCGCCGAACAACGGGTCCCGCCAGGAAGACGCGCTGGCGGTCGAATGGCCGCCGAAGAACTGGACGATGGTCCATGGACTGACGCTCGACGCGCCAATCATCAGGCTGAACAGGCCCAGAAGCGTATACGCCGAGCGGTAATTGGGCGGGTCCACGTCGATGATTTCGGCCATCGCGTGAGCTCGCCGCCGTCCCATGGTAAACGCGGTGCGGAAGACGACAAACGCCAAAGCAGCCGCCGCGAAGCGAGGCAGATAGCGATACAGCGCCATGCTGTACCACGTCTCCAGTTGCCCCATCTCCTCCCACCAGGCGTAGTCGATAATCGCCGACGCCGAAAGCGTAACCAGCACGAATGCCGCTACGATCGCGATGAGAAGCCAACGCAGTTTAGCCATCGCCCTCAGTGTATCGGCTTTGGCGATTACAACCCGGGAATAATCGTTGCCCGGCTATTGTTACTGCGGCCGCCGGAACGCGGGATCGGTTCTTTTCCGATGACTTAGTCCAAGCGAAAGAAGCAGCAACATGGAGGACAAGGTCACCAAGCTCGAAGGCTCCGGCACCCGAGTCGCCGGTGGACCGTCGACGGAAAGCCGCGCTCCCGGCAGCGCACCGGCGCTGACGCTAAGCAGTTGGCCCGCAAGGAGGTTAAATATGTCGCCGCTGCCGCTGGCCGTGTTCCAGATCACCCACGTGCGGCTGATCGGCGACGGCGTAACCATCAAAATATACGACGTGCCGGTCGTCAGCAATGGTCCCGACAGCGTCGTGACGGACGTCAGGTCGCAGCACGCGCCAGACGCGTTCGAAGCCGTCAAATCCCACGAGCCGAGCATCGGTCCCAACGACGAAGGCCCGCCGTTGTCCCAAATCGACACCGAGACGTCCCCCTCGTAACCGCCCACCACGCCCAGTGCGAGGTCGATCTGGTAGAGGCGGCCGGTGGTGCCCGATGTGAAGCGAAACGCCGTGTGCTGGCTAAACGGGAACACGCCCATCGAGGCAATGTCATAGCCAGCACCCGAATTATAGGTAATCGGGGTCCCGAGGTTGTTAAAGGCAGAGTCGGCGCGCGCGGCCGCCGGAACCAGCAGGGTGGTGGCGGCGATTGCGAACGGGACGAAAGACGCTTTCATGAGTAGTTTCCTCCGGTCGGATGATTGCTGGTTACGAGGTGCGTCGCAAACGAACCTCAAAGGGCTACGTGCTCAGCTACGCGCGATTTGCCAGCGAAAGCGGCCAGGCGGACAGCGAAGGACGGCGCGCGGGATCGAGATTGCGATAGAAGGGATCGGAATATGCAGAGTAAGCGGCCATACATTTTGACCGCTTACAGAAGAAGGCGATTTTACTGGCAGAGGCCGGCCGGCGCCGGGCGACGGCGGCGGCGTACCGCCAGCACCAGAATGCCCCCAAGCGTCAGGATGCTGGTGGGTTCCGGAACGCTGGTAGCCGTGGAGGTACCGATCAGGCGCGCGGCGCCCAGGGGTCCGAAGTCGCTCGAGACCCAAGGTCCGCCGTCGTAGGACGAGAAGCGATTGGCGTTCGTCGTCACCTCGTTCCACGCCCCCCAGACGCCGCTTGTTCCGCGCGGAGACAGCGTCAGGAAGTACGAAGTGCCGGCGGTGAGTGCGGGTCCGCCCGGCGTGAGAACGGAGGTAAGCGCGGAACTCGATGTGCCGAACTGCACCGTGGTAGTGAGATTCCAAGAACCCAGGGAAGTGCCGACCGTCGTGCCGCCGTCGCTCCAAAGGCCGACGGTCAGCGTCCCAGCGAAGTTGGGCACAAAACCGACGCCAAGATCGATCTGGTTCAGAACGCCAGTTCCTCCGGATGTGAACCGGAAGCCCTGCGCAATGCCGAGGAAAGTCGCGTCCGCTGTCGAGATACTTCGGGCAGAGCCCGAATTGTAAAAGTTGGGCGCGGGATCGAGATTGCTATAGAAGGTGTCGGCATATGCCGGCAGCGCGAGTAAAGCGAGAAAAAGTAGATGATGTTTCAATGTGCCTCCATGTAGCTCCACTTGCCACAGGTAAAGCTACAGTCTGGTACGCGCTATTTCTCAGCGTAATCGGTCATACGTTGTCACTGGGCGACGGCGGCGGCGTACCGCCAGAACCAGCATGCCCCCAAGTGTCAGGATGCTGGTGGGTTCCGGAACGCTGGTAGCCGTGGGGGTACCGATCAGGCGGGCGGCGCCGACGGGACCGAAGTCGTTCGAGACCCAGGGTCCGCCGTTGAGGGACCAGAAGCGATTGGCGTTCGTCGGCGCGTCGTTCCAGACCCCCCAGACGCCGCTTGTTCCGCGCGGAGACAGCGTCAGGATGTACGACGTACCGGCGGTGAGCGCTGGTCCGCCCGGCGTGAGAACGGAGGTAAGTGTGGAACTCGATGTGCCGAACTCCACCGTGGTAGTGAAATCCCAGGAACCCAGGGAAGTACCGAGCGTCGAGCCGCCGTCATTCCAGAGGCCGACGGTAAGCGTACCAGCGAACTCGGACGCAACACTGACGCCAAGATCGATCTGGTTCAGAACGCCGGTTGCTCCGGATGTGAACCGGAAGCCCTGCGCATAGCGGTCATCCGTCACGTCCGCTGTCGCGATCGTTCGGCCGAGG
>JAFDVT010000141.1 GCA_018268875.1 Acidobacteriota bacterium | reverse complement strand
TAATGCAGGAACACGCGCGTCTTCAGAAATGGCGCAAACACGGCCTGCAGGCGGTAATAGTCGCGCTGCGGAATCGGATCGAACTTATGGTCGTGGCAGCGCGCGCACCCCGCTGTAAGACCTAAGAACACAGACGAGGTGGTGTCGGTGAAGTCCGTGAGCGACTCTTCGCGATTGATATCCTCCACCTTGTACAACATGTCGCGATTGGCGCCCACTGTATAAAAACCGGTGCCCTGCTGCGCTTCGGGATCTTCGGGAAAAATCTCATCGCCGGCGACGGTTTCGAGGATAAAGCGGTCGTAGGGTTTGTCGTCGTTGAACGACTTCACGACGTAATCCCGATAGCGCCACGAGTACAACAGATACGGGTCCTGCTCGAAGCCGGACGTGTCGCCGTAGCGCGCAAGGTCCAACCAGTGGAGGCCCCACTTCTCGCCATAGCGCGGAGACGCCAGCAACCGGTCAATCAGCTTCGCGTAGGCATCGGGCGCCGTGTCCGCCACAAAGGCGTCGATCTCCGCCTGGCTGGGAGGAAGTCCATGAAGGTCGAAGGTCGCGCGGCGGATTAGCGTCCTTTTGTCGGCTTCAGGAGCCATTTTCAAGGACTTTTCGGCCAATTTCGCAGCAACGAACGAATCGATGGAATTGCCGGTTTTCGGTTTAACGACCTTTTGAAAAGCCCAGTGCGTGGGTACGGAAGTCTTGCTGGCGGTCCAAGTCGCGCCGGAGGCGAGCCACTTTTGAATGGCGTCGGCATCCTCGGCGGGAAGCGGTCCGCCCGGCGGCATCTTGATCTTGCCGGTGTAAGCAATGGCCGCGCGCAGTCGATCGGCGACGGCCTTTACTTCGCTGCTCGTGCTGAGTTGAATGCCCCCCATCCGCGTCTTTGCGGAGTGGCATTGCTGGCACTTCGTTTCGATGACAGAGACGGCGCGAATGGATGCCGGATCGTCCTGGGCCAGCAGAAGTAAACCGGACAGCAGCGTAAACACTGACTGAATTTTATACGATCCGCGCCTTCGCGATTAGCCTAGCTTCCCCTTCAACAGATCGTTCACCGTCGCCGGATTCGCTTGGCCCTTCGACGCTTTCATGACCTGCCCCACGAGGAACCCGATCACCGTCGTCTTGCCACCTTTGTACTGTTCGACTTGCTTCGGATTCGCCGCCAGAACTTCATCGATGATCCGCTCGATCGCACCCGTGTCCGAAATCTGCTTCATGCCTTCGCGTTCGACAATCGCCTTGGCGCTGTCGCCCGTCTCGAACATCTTCGCGAACACGTCCTTGGCCTGCTTGCCGTTGATTTCCTGCTTCGCCAGCAATTGCAGCAGTTCGGCGAGGTTCGCCGCGGGCACCGGCGATTCGCCAATCGGCTTGCCCGACTCTTTCAACAGCGCGGACAAATCGCCCTGCACCCAGTTGGACGCAACCCGTCCATCTCCCGTAGCCTTGGCGACCTCTTCAAAATAGTTCCCCAGGTACGGGTCCGCCGTCAGAACCTGCGCGTCGTATTCGCGCAAACCGTAGTCGCGAATAAAGCGCGAACGCTTGTCGGCCGGCAACTCCGGCATCGTTGCGCGAACGGTCTCGAGCCACTCTTTTGGAATGCGCAACGGCAGCAGGTCGGGCTCCGGGAAGTACCGGTAATCGTGCGCCTGTTCCTTGCTGCGCATGGACGCCGTCTCGCCGGTATTGGCGTTGAACAACCGCGTCTCCTGCACCACCTTGCCGCCGCCTTCGATCACATCAATTTGCCGCGGAATCTCGTAGTCCAACGCCATTTTGAGAAACCGGAACGAATTGACGTTCTTCACTTCGGCCTTGGTACCGAGCTTGTCCTCCCCACGCAGGCGAACCGACACATTCGCATCACAACGAAGGTTGCCCTTCTCCATGTCGCAATCCGAAATTTCGATGTAGTCGAGGATCTGCTTCAACGCCGTCGCAAACGCATACGCCTCATCCGACGACCGTATGTCCGGCTCCGTCACGATCTCGATCAGCGGTGTGCCGCTGCGGTTCAAGTCCACGTAGGTGTACTTCTCGGAATCCTTGAAACCGTCGTGGATCGACTTGCCCGCGTCGTCTTCCATGTGGATGCGCGTGATGCGCACTCGCTTGGTTTCGCCGTTCAGTTCAAAGTCGACGTGGCCATGCTCGGCCAGCGGCTTGTCGAACTGCGAGATCTGGTAGCCCTTCGGCAAGTCCGGATAAAAATAGTTCTTGCGCGCGAAGATCGACGATTCGTTGACCGTACATTTCAACGCCAGCGCCGCTTTGATCGCGTACTCGACGGCCTGGCGGCTCAGCACCGGCAGCGCGCCCGGCAGCCCCAGGCAGACCGGGCACACATTGGTATTCGGATCCGCGCCAAAACCCGTGGCACAACCGCAAAAAATCTTGGTGCGCGTGGCGAGCTGGCAATGGACCTCAAGGCCCATCACCGCTTCGTATTTTTCCATCGGCATTAGTCGCCTGCCGTCGCCGTCGCTGTTTCGATCGACACCAGATTGCCGTTGGCGATGGCCTGCGCCTGCTCCATCGTGAACTCCTGCGTCTTAGCCGAATGGTTCATCGAGCAGAACTTGGGTCCGCACATCGAACAGAACGCCGCTTCCTTGAAGCCCTCTTCGGGCAGCGTTTCATCGTGATAGGCACGAGCCGTTTCGGGGTCGAGCGACAGTTCGAACTGCCGGTTCCAGTCGAAGGAAAAGCGCGCGCGCGACAGTTCGTCGTCGCGGTCGCGAGCACCCGGGCGATGCCGCGCGATATCCGCCGCATGGGCCGCGATCTTGTACGCGATAATGCCCTGCTTCACGTCTTCTTTATTCGGCAGACCCAGATGTTCCTTGGGCGTGACGTAGCAAAGCATCGACGCGCCATGCCAGCCGATCATCGCCGCGCCGATGGCCGACGTGATGTGGTCATAGCCCGGCGCGATGTCGGTCACCAGCGGCCCAAGCGTATAGAACGGCGCCTCGTAGCACAGCTCTTTTTCCTTCTCCACCTGCAGCGCGATC
>JAFDVT010000140.1 GCA_018268875.1 Acidobacteriota bacterium | reverse complement strand
GGAAGTCCGGATGCTGCTTTTGGAAGGCCGGCAGGCCGGTGCGATAGTTGCCGGCGTAGCGGACGAGGCCCTCACTTAGCTGTTTGTCGAGGTAGTAGAGGCAACCCGCCTCGCGAGCGCCGGGCGCGTCGTCGCTGGGGATGATTTGCGCCATGAGGTCGTCGATCCATTTGGCGTCTTCCGCGGAGAAGAAGCGTAGCTCAGCCGCTTGCGTAATCTGCGGAAGGAAGGCAGTGGCGGCAAGGTTCGAGGTCCAAATGAAGTCGCGCCGGTGCATGGTTGGACACCATTGTATGTGACCTAAAGTGGCTCGTCCGGGATGTGTAGCCGAATCTCGTTCGTGTCATGAAGGATTCGCACAACATCGACTTGTCCGGCGGCGGCATCGAACACGTAGATCAGCACATGTCGCGGGTTGCCCACTCGCCGGCCAGCCACATATTCGCGGCTAAGCCCGATATGGTACGCTCGCAGTCCTTCGGAATCCGGTTCGGTCAGCTTCCGCGAACTGGGCCGCTTGGGGTTGTCGCCGATGTCTTGGATCGCCTGAGAAATGAGCCGTGCGTAGCGAAGACGGGCGGACTTGCCGAAATGCTCGACGCTCCAATCGAGAGCGCGTTGAAAATCGCGAACTGCGGCGTCGGAGAGGTTGACCTTATAGCGGGTTCTTCGCGGCACGATATTGAGCGATCGCGTCGTCTGCGGACATTCCCTTGACGATCAGGTCCAAGAATTGATCCATTTCGTCCATCGTGTCGAAAGAAATGAAATCCCCGCGTTCCAGCTGGTCCAGGCCTACCTGAGCGGCTTCCCGCAACGATTGCGTACTCATCGGCGCTTCGGAATTTTGAACCGGCATAGGGCTGCCCCTAAGATAGCAGCCCCGTTTACAGCCTGCTTCACGCCGTCTTTTGCAACAACTCCGCGAGGACGTCTTCCAGGCGGTCGTAACTCGCGCCTGCGCCCTGGGCCATTCCGGTGCTCATCACCATGTCGCGGATTTCCATCGAGGGATAGGCGATCGTCGCCCGCAGGAACGTTTTCGTGCCTCCCTCATGCTCTTCGAGTTCCGCCGTGACCACGGACACCGCGTCCGGGAAATCCGCGAAGATTTCCGTAAACACGACCCGATCCGGCGGATTCAGCTCCTTGTATTCGCCGTAAAACGTGGCCTCGCCACGCGGATGGCGGTTCACGAACTTCCACTTGCCGCCTACGCGCAAATCCACCTCGCAGACGGGCACCGAGTACCCTTCGCCGAGGTTCCCCCACCAGCGGCGGATGTGTTCTGGCCTGGTCATGACCTCGTACACCAGGTCGCGGGGCGCGTCGAACACTCGCGTCATGCGGATCTCGCGTTCCGATGGCGTTGTCACCGTAAACGTGTCTTTATTTTTTACGAGGCTGCTGCTTCCGGGTACCATGCTCTTTTTCCTGTAGCTCCTTTATGTAACTGTCCAGCCGGGCCAGGCGGCCTTCCCAAAGTTCGCGGTAATGTTCCGTCCAATCGAGGACGCTTCGCAAAGGTTCGGACTCCACCCGGCAACGGCGCCACTGCGCCTCCCGGCGTTGGGAAATCAGACCCGCTTTTTCGAGCACACGAAGGTGCTTCGATACGGCGGGCATGCTCATCGTTTCGGCAAACGGCGCCGCTAGCTCACCCACCGTACATTCCCCGGCGGCTCGCAGCCGTTCGAGGATCGCGCGGCGGGTGGGATCGGCGAGCGCCGCAAAAGTCGCGCTCAAGGCATCGGTCGTTGGATCGGGCACTGTGCTTCACTAAATGGTTAATTAACTATATGGTTTATAGCCTGCCTGCGGCGGTCTTGTCAATCCCAAAAGTTCTGCTACGTTCGAATACGTGGTTTCGAAGAAAGACTGGGATGTGGAGCGCTACGAGGCGCGCCACGGGTACGTTTGGAATTTCGGGCGGGGCGTTTTGGAATGGCTCGCGCCGAAGGCCGGAGAAGCGATTCTGGACCTTGGTTGCGGCGCCGGGCAGTTGACCGCGGAGATCGCCGAATCGGGCGCGAAGGTGGTGGGTGTGGATGCGGCGCCGAGCATGATTGCCCAAGCGCGCATCAACTATCCGAATGTCGCCTTTCAACTCGCCGACGCGCGAACCCTTACATTCGACAATGCGTTTGACGCCGTGTTTTCGAATGCGACGCTGCACTGGGTTCGTCCGCCGGAAGACGCCGTGCGCTGCATTGCCCGCGCGTTGAAGACGGGCGGCCGTTTCGTTTGCGAATTCGGCGGCAAGGGCAACGTGCAAAGCGTCGTCGACGCCTGCGAAGGCCGTACGCCCGACTGGTATTATCCGTCGATCGCCGAATATTCCACGCTGCTCGAAAGCTTTGGACTCGAAGTGCGCGAGGCGGTGCTGTTCGACCGTCCCACGCCGCTCGAAGATGGGCCGGATGCGATGGAGGACTGGCTGCGCATGTTCGTCAAGAACCTGAGCGACGAACAGGTTCGCGCGGCGGTCGACAAGCTGCGTTCGAAGCTCCACGACGGCACCCAGTGGACCGTCGATTACCGCCGGATTCGCATCAAGGCAGTGAAGTCCGATGGCCGCTAGCGACGCCGCCTTTGAAAAAGGCCTGCCCGCGAACCTGGAAGCCGAACGTCTTGTTCTGGGCTCGATTCTGCTGGACGACACGGTGTTTCTGGAAGCCGGGTCCGCGCTGAACGCCGATGATTTTTCGATCGAAAAGCATCGCCGTATTTTCAGCCGCATGCAGGACCTGCACCAGCGCGGCGACCGCATCGATCGCGTCACGCTGGCCAATGAACTGGTGCGCCAGAACCAGTTGGAATCGGTGGACGGCTTGGCGTACCTGGTGTCGCTCGACGACGGCTTGCCGAGGTTGCCGGACATCGGCGCCTACATCAAGATCGTCAAGGACAAGTCACAGCTTCGCCGCCTGATTTTTGTTGCCGAAAAGATTCGCGATCGTGCGTTCATTGGGCAGGACACGGCGGACGAGATCGCGGCCGGCGCGGAGGAAGCGCTGCTGCAACTGGGCGAATCGAACCTCCGCGACGCTCTGGTGCGGCCGGGCGAGATCATCGAGACGTTCCCTGGCGGCCTCAACGCGTTCCTCGATCCGACACGCCGCAAGCAGGGCATCAGCACGGGGTTCGTGAAGCTGGATGAAATGACCGGCGGACTGCGCGGCGGCGAACTCTTCATCCTGGCCGCGCGCCCGGCGATGGGAAAGACGGCGCTGGCGCTGAACATCGCGCAGCATGTCGCCTGCAACGCCAAGGATCCGCGTACCGTGGCTGTGTTTTCGCTCGAAATGTCCAAGGAATCGCTGCTGACGCGCCTGGTGTGTTCGGTGGGGCGCGTGAACCAGCAGAAGTTCCGGTCGGGGTTCCTGGCGGCCGATGAACGCCGTCAATTGCAGGGCGCGCTGGGCCAGATCATGGACGCGCCGCTGTTTTTGGACGACACGGCGGCGGCCAACCTGATGGACATCCACTCGAAGTTGCGCAAGCTCAAGCAGCAGTACGGGCTCGGACTCGTAGTGATCGACTATCTGCAGTTGATGAGCAGCCGCGGGCGCGTGGAAAATCGCAACCAGGAAGTGAGCGCTCTGTCGCGGGGCTTGAAACTGTTATCCAAGGAAATGGACGTCCCGATCATTGCGCTGTCGCAGTTGTCGCGCGCGACGGAGGCTCGTCAGGGCGACCATCGCCCACAACTGTCGGACCTCCGCGAATCGGGTTCGATCGAGCAGGACGCGGACATGGTGGCGTTTGTGTTCCGCGAGGAATACTACAAGCGCGATCGCGAAGACTTGCGCGGGCAGGCGGAGTTGATCCTGGCCAAGCAGCGCAATGGTCCCACGGGGAGCGTGCCACTGCTGTTTATTCACCAGTACACGAAGTTCGAGAACCAGGCGGCGGTGTACGACGAGGCTCCGCCGGAAGACATGCCGTAATAAGCATCCATGCGAAAAGGGTTCACCAGAAAGCCGCCAGCGGATGACCCCGCTTTGCGATCGAAGAACTACATCACGCCGGCCGGCCTCAAACGGTTGCAGGACGAACATCGCTTCCTGCTGACGCGCGAACGTCCCGCGGTGACCGAGGTCGTCACCTGGGCCGCGAGCAATGGCGACCGTAGCGAGAACGCCGATTATCAGTACGGCAAGCGGCGCTTGCGGCAGATCGACAGCCGGCTTCGCTTCCTGAGCAAGCGCATCGAAGCCGCCGTGGTGGTGGACCCGGAAGCGCCCAGGAAGGGTCCCGCGGCGAGCAAGATCTTTTTCGGCGCGACTGTGCGTTATGCCAATGACGCGGACGTCGAACGTACGGTGAGCATCGTCGGCACCGACGAGGTGGACCTCGAACGCAACCACATCAGTTGGGTTTCGCCGATTGGGCGCGCGCTGATGAAAGCCGAAGAAGGCGACCGCGTGGTGCTGCAGGCGCCCGGCGGGACGACTTACCTGACGGTGCTCGAAGTCTCCTACGAGCACATCGCCGTGGAACCGTTTCGCGAACCTTTGGGGGCGGAGGCCAAGGCCAGGCCACCGGCGGCGGGTTCACCCGGTCAATAGGCCAGCTTCCGCAAAGAACTCGATGGTTTCGCCGGCGGCGGCGCGGGTGCCGTCCAACGACGCGAGCAACGCCGCGTCTTCGGGCTCCAGTTCCACCGACGCGCCGCAGTAGTTCATGATCTCCAACTCGCCCGCCGCGGTGAGCCTGCGCGCAGGCTCCCAGGCAATTGGAGAAGCGCTGGGGACCCGCACGATCGCCCGCGGCGCGGACAGGACATCCAAGGCTTCCTGCGGCGGATCCGGCAGGCGCACGGCCTCGGGGAACGACTCTTCGGTGACCCACCAGATGTCGCGAACGTCGCCGTCAGCGGCGCGGCCGCTGCGAATCAGCACGGCCTCATGAAACGTCTCTTCGGGAGGGATGCGCGCGTCGCACAGGTAGGCGAGGCCCGCGGGCAAGGCCTCCACGAACTCGTCGAGCGGCACGGCGTCGGAGATTTCGGCCATCGCGTCGTGGAAGATTAGCGCCGGGTCAAGGCCGGCGAGTTCCGGCACTCGCGAAGGGTCGCGATGTTGCAGCAGATCGGCGCGCCAGGGGCGATCCTCTTCGTG
>JAFDVT010000013.1 GCA_018268875.1 Acidobacteriota bacterium | reverse complement strand
ATGGAATGGCTGGAGCGAACCAACCTCGCCACCGTGAAGGATGCCCGTGTTCGCGAGTTTTCGCGCGGCATGCGCCAACGTCTCGCGGTCGCGCGCGCGTTCCTGCACGACCCCGGCGTGATGCTGTTCGACGAACCGTTTACCTCGCTTGACGACCGCGCGATTGCGCTGTTGCAAGGCCTCATCGCGGACGCTCTGCGGCGCGGACGCACGGTGGTCATGTCTACCCATCAGCTTCGTGAAGCGATGGAGCTTGCGACGCGCGTGGTCCTGCTGCAGCGGGGACAACTGGTGTTCCAAGGTCCACGGCCAGTGGAAATGTTGACCGATCCGGGCTGGCTGTACCGGACCTACGGAGAAAGTTAACGCCCATGGCCTTTTGCAGCTACGTCTGGACGATCGCGATGAAAGACCTGCGCAGCGAACTCCGCACCAAGGAGACGCTCAATGCGGCGGTGTCGTTCAGCGTCGCGATCCTGCTGCTGTTCAGTTTTGCGTTCGATCCCACAGCGGAATCGACGCGCGAATTCGGCGGCGGACTCGTGTGGATGGTCTTTCTGTTCGCGTCCACATTGGTGTTGAATCGCAGCTTCGCGCGCGAATTGCCGAACGATTGCCTGGATGTTCTGCTGGCCTCGCCGGCCTCGGCATCGGCGATCTTTTTGGGTAAGGCGCTGGCCAGCTTTGCGATCATCCTGGTGGTCGAACTTTTGTGCTTCCCAGTATTCGGCTTGTTTTACCGCATCCAGGTGTTCGAACAGCCGCTGTTGTTGTTGGCCGTCGCAACGCTTGCCACTTGGGCGATCACGGTGATCGGCGCGACGTTCAGCGCACTCACGGTAAATCTGCGACTGCGCGAATTGATGCTGCCGGTGATGATCTATCCGATGCTGATTCCGCCGATGATGGCCGCGTTCCAGCTCACGACCTCGCTGTTTTCCGGCGAGCCGCTGCGGCCAGAAGACCTGCTGTGGTTCCGCATGCTCATCGGGTTCGACATCATCTTCACGTCGCTCGCTGTCGCGTTGATGGACGCTGTACTTGTGAACTGATGCTGATTTGTACGGTTCGCGATTGCCGGTTGCCGCTCGCGCGTGGGGAGCGCAGTTGGACTTGCGCAGCGGGCCATACGTTTGACGTCGCCCGCAGCGGCTACGTCAACCTGCTACAGCCGCAGGACCGCAAATCGAAGAATCCTGGCGACACACTCGAAGCGGTTCAGGGCCGCCGGCGCTTGCACGATTCCGGCGCGACCCAGCCTCTGCTGGCGGGGATTCGAGACCTGCTGCAACCTTCGGCTTCCGAAGCCATCCTCGACGCCGGCTGCGGCGAAGGCTTTTATCTAGGGTCGCTGGCGGGGACTAACGGACATGGAGTCGATATCTCGATTCCCGCGATCGACGCGGCTGCCAAACGCTATCCCGGCCCGCAGTGGGTGGTTGCGAATGCCGACCGCCTTTTGCCCTACCGTGACGCTTCCTTCGATAGCGCGATGTCGATTACGGCGCGCATGCATGTGGCGGAGTTCGAACGTGTGTTGCGGCCCGGCGGCAAACTGCTGGTGGCCGTGGCTGCTCCCGACGACCTCATCGAATTGCGAGGCGCCGGACGCGAGGATCGCCTGGGCCGTACGCTGCAGGAGTTCGCGACTTTCGATCTCGTTGCCCAACATCGCGCAACGTGCCACGCGGATCTGGACGAGGCGGCACTGCAAGGCGTGCTGCACGCGATTTACCGGCCGCTGACGAAGCCGCCAACGGCCGGCATGCGAGTTACGCTAAGCCTGGATCTTCTGCTGTTCCGTCGGCGGGTGTGACGGCGGCTTGGCGTTGTTCATCGACGCCGTGGCCAGCACGCCGCCAAGCCCCATCGTCTCGACAACCGAAGACGGCACAATCACCATCGCGCCGCGTTCCTTGATGGCTTCGTACAGCATGTTCATGGCTCGCAGATGGAGCGCCGTCGGGTTCGATTCGTACATCGCCGCCGCCTGGGCGAACTTGTCCGCGATTTCGTTCTCCGCCTGACCGAGAATATTGCGGGCCTGCCGTTCGCGTTCCGCCTGCGCCTGGCGGGACATCGCGTCCTCCAAGGCCTGCGGGATGCGCACGTCGCGAATCTCGACGGATTGAATCGTGATGCCCCACGGCGTCGTCTTGTCGTCCAGAATCTTCTGCAACTCGCGTCCCAGCGATTCGCGTTCGGTAATCATCTGCGCGAGTTCGTGACGGCCGATGGACTCCCGCAGCGCCGTCTGCGCGCTCATCGTGATCGCTTGCACGAAGTCCTCGACTTCAAGGATGCATTTTTCGGCGTTCCACACCATCCAGAACACGGCCGCGTCCACGCTGACGGGCACGGTGTCGCGTGTCAAGGTCGATTCCGCCGTGACGTTTGCGACGCGAACGCGCTGGTCGACGAACGGGCTCAGCCGGTCAATCACCGGGACCACGTGAAACCAGCCCGGGCCGCGCAGGCCGACGTAACGGCCCAGGCGCAGCACTGCGACCTTTTCCCACTGGTCCGCGACCTTCACGGCAAGCAGCAGATAGGTGCCGGCAAGGACGCCCACAAAGGGCCCGATCCATTCATAACCCGCCGGCAGGATGGCGGCTGTTGCAAAGCCCAGCAGCAGGCAGACGAAGAGCAGCGTGACGGAGACGCTGTTGACGGGCTTGTTGTTCAGTTCCTTCATGATTTCTTACCTCTTTGCCAGACTCTTCAACT
>JAFDVT010000139.1 GCA_018268875.1 Acidobacteriota bacterium | reverse complement strand
TACCTTTCTGACGTCCCAAGAGTTGCCTCCCTAATAAGAGACTCCTTTGCGGTTGATTGGGCTAATTCGGAAAACAAGAGTGATCGGCTAAGGACAGAAGAATTTGGATATCTCTCCGATCACTACGTGATTAGCTTCTCTGAGTCTCACGTCGCCATACCAACATTTAAAGAGTTTCAAGGATTAAAGGCGGAGGTCCAACTTCGTTCGATCCTTCAGCACGCATGGGCAGAAATTGAACATGACGACCTAGGATACAAAAACACTCATTCGGTACCTCGTGATGTGCGCCGAGGCCTTGCACGCGTTGCTGCTCTTCTGGAGGTTGCGGATAGGGAGTTTGCGTCAATTCGTGGTCTTGCTGATGCGCAACGAGCTAAGAAACTACCAACTGTTAGGGCTGAAGGTCTCGCTGAACGTATCCCTGATACTGACATTGCTGTACCCGTTGCTGACGTAATCTGCGGCAACGGCGATTTAATTCTCTTTTTCAATACAAACGTAACGACAAGCATCGGGCCAGAGCAGAATGCCTACGTAGTCACAGAAGACAGCTCATCATCCAATCCCGTGCGCGGTGCCATCTTTGCCGCGAATGCGCTACGTTTTCCAAAGGCTCTTCCCGAGTTCGTTCGAAAAGATCGAAAATACTGCCGCTTTAAGTTCACCGGCATCAGGCTTAATGCTAACCAGCTAGGAGTAGGCACTGAGAGACCTACAATCCTAACCTGCGCGTTAGCTGCCAAGATGCCAGGCCAACAAAGTTCGACCGTGTTCTCTACGCAAGAGCTCGCGCATATTCAGTTGATGGCAGAGGAGAAGATCTCTCTTGAAGGACCAAAGCCTCACTCCCTCAACGCCCCTGCAGCATTGCTAGATCGAAGCACTGTTCAGTTTGCTGATCTTAATAGTATCGTCAGGGCGGGGCTTGGCGAACGACTTCCGGGTGCGTTCCTCAACAGAGAACGTGAAACTGACTCTGATCGGCGATTGAGTAGTCACGGTACCAGAGTGGTCGTTCAGTTCTCCGGCGTTCTCAAGGAGGTCGAACTCTGGGTAACTACTACGAGCGTTGGGGCCTCCGCCTCTGCGCCGATCATGCAACTTACTCGTGCCGATTCAAACGGGGCAGGAAAGTTCGATCCCTTGTCCGCAACCAAGACACTGTCGCTGCCCGGCGGTGCGTCTTTCGGTCTTAGCCGAGTAAGCCTTTTTAATTCACACGGGCTCGCGGTGTGGGAAGTGACAGGCGCTGGCGACGGCAAAGAACTGCAAGTCGCAGACGTGCTGGTGATTCCATTCTATGTTGGAACGTCTAGCCTTCCAGGGTGGAGTTACGAATTTGGCGTTACGATTAGCTTCGGGCCACTGTCCACGATCGGTACGGCGAGTGACTCAGCACCAATTCCCAGGTTTGTGCCGCGGCCTGGTCCGAGACGCATAACGTTCGGTGGCCCAAGTTAGCGTGAGGTACATTGCTCTAGCGCCTAATCGGTTCAACCTTCACGAACTAGGGACACAGGGGACATAGGGACACAGGGGACAGACTGACGCGACTCGTGTGTCCCGCACTATTCTGGCCAATGGGTATCACAACTATCCCTGTTGGATTGTATCGACGATCTTGATCTTCAAGACAGACAGCGACGCCGCATCGATGGCGAACACAAACACAACGTAAGACGGCGTACATGTCTCGCCCTCTCCGTCGGCAGCTGACGCGGCGGGTCCCGTCGCTCGGCGGTGGTAAGTGTCCACTTACGAAACTCATTGGCGTCCCACAAAAAATAGTACGAACGAAAGACGCGCCGTGTCAGTATTCACTTGCATGCCCTCCACAACCCGGATGCTACGCGTATGGCCTGCCGCGATTCTGGCGGTGGTGCTGTTGTTCCTCCGGTTCGTGCTTCCCGTGTGGATGCCGGAACAAGGCGCGCGACTCGCGGTTGCGGGCAGCATGGGAGGCGCGCTGGCCATCGCCGTCTGGTGGCTATTCTTCAGCAAGGCGAGCTGGGCCGAACGCGGCGGATTGCTGGCGCTCGCAGCAGCCGGATTGTACCTGACCTCCTGGGTCGCGCATCCGTCGATTACCCGGGGCGCGCGAGGGATGCTGCTGTACCTTCTGGCGATTCCCTTTGTAATGCTGGCGCTGGCCGTGTCGGCGGTAGCGGCGCGACGTCTTTCCGATTCCCGGCGGCGTATCGCGATGGCGGCAGCGGTTGCCATAGCCTGCGCTTCCTTCGCGTTGATCCGGACGGGCGGATTCACTGGCGGGTTCGACAATGACATTTCGTGGCGCTGGACGCCTAGTCCCGAAGAACGCCTGCTCCTTTCTCCACCACCTCCTCCGCCAACCGCGTCGGCAGCAGTAACTGCGCCGAAAGTAGATGAAGAAGCCGCGGAAAAGGCAGCGCCAGCCGCAGTACTACCCGCCGCAACGAAAGAAGAAGAACCAGTCGCCGCCGCCGCCGCGACTCCCAATCCACCCGAATGGCCGGCCTTCCGCGGACCTCTGCGCGACGGCTCAGCCCCCGGCGTCAGGATCGATGCCGATTGGACGGCGCATCCTCCCAAGCCCATGTGGAAGCGCCCCGTGGGACCAGGCTGGTCCTCCTTTGCCGTGGCGGGCGACCTGCTGTACACCCAGGAACAGCGCGGCGAGGAAGAACTGGTGTCCTGCTACCGCGTCTCCACCGGCGAACCGGTTTGGACGCACCGGGACAAGGCCCGCTTCTGGGAATCGAACGCCGGCGCGGGTCCGCGAGGCACGCCCACGCTCGACGGCGGGCGCGTGTACTCATTCGGCGGCACCGGTCTGCTGAACGTCCTCGACGCGAAGACCGGCAAACTGTTGTGGTCGCGCGACGCCGCCGCGGATGCCGGCATGAAGACTCCCGAATGGGGTTTTGCCAGTTCCCCGCTGGTGCTGAGCGATTCGGTGATCGTCGGCGTGTCGGGGCGGCTTGCGGCATTTCAAAAATCCACGGGGAAGACGCTGTGGATGGGCCCGGAAGGCGGCGGGACGAGCTACAGTTCGCCAAGGCTGGTTCGCGCGGCGAGCGGTGGAGGCGTCGATCAGGTGTTGCTGCTGCAGAAGCAGGGACTCGTCAGCGTGCAACCGTCAGACGGCAAGCTGCTTTGGGAGTACAAATGGGAAGGCTACCCGATCGTGCAACCGGCGGTGCTGCCCGATGGCGACCTGATCGTCAGCGTCGACGACAGCAGCGGCATCCGTCGCATCGGGTCAGGCGGAGGGCCGGACCGCTGGGCCTCCACGGGGCTCAAGCCGTATTACAACGATTTCGTGATCCACAAAGGCTACGCCTACGGGTTTGACCGCAGCATCCTGTCCTGCGTCGATCTTAAGGACGGCAAACGGCGCTGGAAGGGCGGTCGTTACGGGTTCGGCCAACTCCTGCTGCTGCCGGAACAGGACCTGCTGCTGGTGCTGTCGGAGGAAGGCGAACTCGCGCTGGTAAAAGCGAGTCCCGAAGGCTATCAGGAGGTGGCGGGCAAGCTCCCGGCGATCGAGGGCAAGACCTGGAATCATCCCGCGATCGCCGGCGATGTCCTGCTGGTGCGGAACGCCCAGGAAATGGCGGCGTTTCGGCTGGGGGTCGGCAAATAGCGATCTCAGACGGAATCGGATACAGTCTGCCCAGTCCCTTCGGGCTGGAACCGTGACTCTTGTTGTGTTTTGTTCGCGATTTCCGGCCACAATAGCCTCCGGAGATCACTCAGTGACCGGAGGTTCTTCTATTGCCGTGCGAGCTACCCGCTTCGTTCACGCAGGTGGGCTGGTTGCGAACCTGTGGAGCGCGACACTCGCTACAACCGCGTCGAACGCACCGAAATCCGCCTTTGCCACCCTCGCTTAGACGTGCTTTCAAAATACTGTTAGGTCGGAAGAGTTGTACAGCACTGGGCCAGGAAATAAAGTCTTTCGCTGCCATCGTCACAGCGAGTTCTGACTTCTACGCGAATGTGTACGCAGGTATTCCCATTCGCTTGACCGTTATGCCGACAGCCCCATGGATGGGAGCTAGAGTTTGGATCCGACACGCAATCGTTCGGCTGGTCCGTGTGGCAGTCTGGACCATACAGAACTGTTCCATACCACACAGAACCGATCGACCCACCATTGGTTCGAATGCACGCAGGGCAAACCTGAAACCCGGGACCACAAAAACTACAAAAGCCGCCCGAATTCGAGTCGCTACAGAATTGAGCCCTAGCAGGGTAAACACCGCTCATTGCACATATTAATGCGGCGAGTAAAAGCCATTTTGATCGATTCATTTCATTTCTCCTTGGATCCGGCAGATTCGAAAGATAATGGTGTTAGATCTGACGCTTAGGATTATTCGCATATCGGCTGTTGTTTTTGTCTTGTCGTTTATTCACTTGGCGCCGCTAAACCAAAGAAGTCTTAGCGGCGCACGACGATCATAGGCTATTACCTTCTTTTTCATGACAGCGAATCCATCGATCCAGCTGTGGCCCGTAGTATCATTCCCGCGTCTTAGGTCGGCGAAAATAGTCGGTTCCAAGATCGAAGACTTAATATAGCTAAGTGATTCCAAACTGAAATAATCAACTACAACTCCGACGTTAGCGTTTTGTCTTCCGCGAAGCACCAGGATTTCGCTCTCTGTAAGTACTATGTCGCGAAATACTACTTCTCCTGCCTTACGATCTTTGAGGGTGCCCAGCATCGCAGGGGCGACTAGCGACACAGATTGACAACTCATATTTGTTGAATTGCAAATATTTGTTAGTCCAGTGTATACGTCTGCCGATAGAATAGTTCGATTACGCGCTGCCAGCAGAGAGTAGATCGTATTTGGTGAGATTTGGATAGTTCCTTGGGAGCTAGTCCTTCGGTCGCTCCATAGTAGAGCCATTACGTGCCGGGTTATTTCTTTTTCCCCTTTCTTGCCAACGATCGCATAGTCGTTATCTCCGTGGGTAAACAGCCGCTCGACTAACCCGTCATCTTGAATGCAAGCCGCAATGGATTTTCCCGCGAGGTCGAATTTGCAAACGCTAAAGCGGAGATCCGTACTCTTTAGTCGATGACTCAATACGATAGAGTTTGCAATTGCGGCTTTGGAGACTACAAACGGGACTGAAAAATGAGACAACCGAGCCTGATTCGCTCCATATAGGGAAATTTCCGATGTTTTACCGTCGGTATGCGCAGTTAGCATCGTATCCCCTGTATTGTTGGTCTCAACAGCCTGTAGTGAGGGATCGCGCAAAGTAACGGGAATCGTAATGCTTTGCTGTAATGGTATTGCTTGACACCAACCGTTATACGTTAGTAAAGAGCTGAGTACAATTAAGCAAATCGGGTACCGCATGGCCGCATTATGCTCGCAAGATATCGAGATGTCAATGCGGAAAGTCCAATCAACATTCCAAAATTCGGCTCTACGCAGGAATCTGACAGGGGACTTCCTTTAAGACAGACTGATGCGACGGGATGTGTCCCGGCGCAGACATCAAAGCAAAAGGACCAGTTCGCATACGATAACCACCAGGGTCATGACCAAAGTTCTCGCGATCCTCGCCATAAGCGCCGCGCTGCTGCCTGCCCAGCTAGCCACAAAGAAAATGGCGGATGGCCGCGTCTGGACCACCGTCAACCTCAACTCCGCCGTTGTCTCACCGTCTTACTGCTACGACGATCGCGAGGCCAACTGCGTCAAGTACGGCCGCCTCTACACCTGGGAGTCCGCGCAAGCCGTCTGCCGGACCCTGGGCGCCGCCTGGAAACTGCCCTCCAACGAGGACTGGCGGCGGCTGGTGACAAGCTATGGTCCCTTGCGGGAAGAGTCCCTGGAACGCGCCAAGATTGCCTTCGACGCCTTAATGACCGGCGGCAGTTCCGGGTTCGACGTGGTCCTGGGAGGCGGGCGTTCCGACACCGACCATACCTACGCCAGGGGCGACGCGCACGGGTTTTACTGGACCTCCACCGAGTCCGGTCCCAACACCGCCTGGATCTACAACCTGGGACGGAACGGACAGGCGGTTAACCGGCATAAGGACATCGCGAAACCGGACGCCTATTCCGTCCGCTGTATTCGCGATTAAGTTTAGTTTTTTTAATGAAATACGGCCTCCCGTTGCGGGGAGGCCGTATTGTTTTTGGACACTGCTGTGTCCAAAATTCCACAACTTGTCGTTACTTGATCTTTTCGTCGACCTTCTTGGCGCCCTTCTCGATGCCGTGAGCGGCCTTCTTGGTGAGTTTCTTGGCGCCCTTGGCTGTGGCTTCGGCTCCGTCCTTCACGGCTTCGCCAGTGGCTTCCGCGCCCTTCTTGGCGCCCTTGGCCGTGACTTCGGCTCCGTCCTTTACGGCGGTACCGGTGGCTTCGGCGCCCTTCTTGATGCCTTTGCCAGTGCCTTTGGCGGCGTCCTTGGCGGCTTCGCCAGTGGCTTCGGCGGCCTTCTTCGATTCGGCTCCCGCCTTCTTCATATCCTGCTTCGCGGTGGTCTGCGCGAACACCGAGCCGGCGGCCAGTGCGAGGGTGAGAGTGATAGTGGTGAGTTTCATTGTGCTCTCCTAGTCAGCAGGTTGGATGCCATAGAATTTAGCTCGTTACATTAATCTTTTTAACCCGACAGCGTGCCCTACGCCATCGGTCACTCCCGGTGTAGGTGTCGTTTGCTGCAAATTCCACTGCGAATTCCGCCGCCGGAATTGCACTACAACTATGCATGCCTCTATACCGCACCCGGTCCGCCGCGATCGCTGGCGTTGACGCCCAACTGATCGATGTCGAGGTCGATCTGTACGGCGAAAGCCACCAGATGTTCGTCACGGTGGGCATGCCGGATACGGCGGTGAGGGAAAGCCGCGAACGGATCAAAAGCGCCATCCTGAATTCGGGTTTTGGGCATCCTCGCAAGTCGGTGACGATCAACCTGGCGCCGGCCAACGTCCGCAAGGAAGGCGCGGGGTTCGACCTGCCGATGGCAATGGGAATCCTGGGCGCGATGGGCTGCGTCAACAACCGCGCGGGCGAGGTCCTGTTTGCCGGGGAACTGTCGCTGGACGGCGGGGTTCGCGCGATTCGCGGAGTCCTGCCGATCGCCGCCTGCGCGCGCCGCAACGGGATCTCGCGGATGATCGTCCCGGCGGACAATGCCGCCGAAGCTGCTGTGGTGGAAGGTCTCGAAGTCTACGGCGCGAGGCATTTGGGCGAGGCTGTGATGATGGCGTCGCAACCGGAGCGGTTCGAGCCGGTCGCGTCGCCGGCGGTGACCCGCGCGCCCGGCGATTCGCGCCAGTTCCTGCTGGATTTTTCGGATGTAAAAGGGCAGTCGACGGCGAAGCGGGCGTTGGAGGTAGCGGCGGCGGGCGGCCACAATGTGCTGATGATCGGTCCTCCGGGGTCGGGCAAGACGATGCTGGCCAAGCGTTTGGCGGGTATCCTGCCTCCGCTGACGTTTGAAGAAGCGCTGGAGGCGACGCAGGTCCACAGTGTCGCCGGCTTGCTGCCGCCGGGAGTCGGTCTGCTGGCGGAACGGCCGTTCCGCGCGCCGCACCATACGACGTCGGACGCGGGCATGGTCGGCGGAGGTTCGGGTTCGCCGCGCCCGGGCGAGGTCAGTCTGGCGCACAACGGCGTGCTGTTCCTAGACGAGCTGCCGGAGTTCCACCGGAACGTTCTGGAGTTGCTGCGGCAGCCGCTCGAAGAGGGTTCGTTGACGATTGCGCGTAGTAATCAGACGGTCGCTTTTCCGGCGAAGGTGATGCTCATCGCCGCGATGAATCCGTGCCCTTGCGGATACTACGGCGACAGTACGCGAGAATGCCGCTGTACCGGCGGGATCATCCAACGGTACTTGGGCAAGATTAGCGGTCCGTTGCTGGATCGCATCGACCTGCATGTCGAGGTGGCCGCGGTG
>JAFDVT010000138.1 GCA_018268875.1 Acidobacteriota bacterium | reverse complement strand
CTCGGCTGTGATCCAGTTGCCGATGCCGCTGCACCTCCAGCAGGAGCAGCAGGCCTCCGCGCGCCGCAAGCCGCCAGCAAAGGCCCGTCGTGCGCGCCCGGTGAACCCGAACCAGCAGGCGTTCAGCTTCGATTCCCAGCAGCAACAGGCCGACGAGGACAACTGGATTTTCGAAACCAGCGGCTTGCATACCGTGGAGTCCGTGCCGGCGTCCGAATTCGACAACCGGCTGTATTTGGTTCGTCCGCAGGAAGGCATCTTCTGCGATGCTCCCGTCGCGCAGCCGATGCATCGCTTAATGGCCGGCGCGCTCGATTTCAGCATGGTTTTTCTTTCGGTTGTGCTGTTTTTGTTAACGTTTTACCTGATGGGCGGGCGGCTCTCCATCACCCCAGCGATGGGCCTCCTGTGCGCCACGATCTATGCGGTGTTGTGGTTCTTTTACAAGGCGCTGTATAGCATCTGCGGCGTCGACACGCCCGGCATGACCTGGACGAACCTGCGGTTGATCAGCTTCGAAGGATCCGCTCCGGATCGCGAACAACGGATTTACCGGATGTTCGGCGGCGTTCTCGGATTCCTGTCTGCGGGACTAGGTTTGGTCTGGTCTTTGGTGGACGAAGAACAGCTCACCTGGCACGACCATATCTCGAAGACGTTCCCGTCTCCCGTTCAGAACTAAGAACTGAAAAAGCCCTCCAGGTCTTGCGACCGGAGGGCTTTCTGCTTGCCTTGAAAGCTATTAGCTGAGCTTCTTTTCCCAGCTCTTTGCCGATTTCAGAGCGTCGTTGACCGCGTTGATGTTCTTGACGCCTTCGGTCGAAAGCCAGTCTTCCAGAGCCTTGAGGCCCTTGGTGGCGTAGATCGGCATGCCGTCTTTCCACGTGGCGCGGCCGCAGAGGACGCCCGAATAGTCGGTGCCCGCTTCACCCGCCATACGGAGCGACTCGGTGAACTGATCGTTGCTGACGCCGGCGCTCAAGTAAATGAACGGCTTGGTCGCGAGGTCGGAGGCGCGCTTGAAGTGGCCCAGGGCTTCCTGGTAGGTGTACGCCTTTTCGCCCTTATACACCGCCGAACCTTCGACAAAGTTCGCGTTGATCGGCACTTCCACCTTGAGCACGTCGACCTTGTACTGCGGCTTCGAGAACTCGGCCATGCTCTGGATGACGATTTCCGGCTTCAACTTGGCGAATTCCAAGCCCTTTTCGTCGCCGCCCTTCGGCAGATAGCCGATGAACTCGAGGAAGAACGGGATCTGGTTGTCTTCGCACTCCGAGCCGATGCGTTCGACAAAGGCATGCTTGATGTCGTTGATCTTGGCGTCGTCAAACGGGGTGTAGTAGAGCAGGATCTTCACGGCGTCGGCGCCGTAGTCCTTGATGCGCTTCACCGAAAGGTCGGGCAGGAGGTCCGGCAGGCGGCCTTCCTGGGTCACGTCGTATCCGGTTTTCTCGTATGCCAGCAGCAAGCCGGCGTTGGAGGCGCGCGCGGCGGCGGCCGGCAGACCGAACTCGGTGTCGAGGAGGATAGCAGTGGCGTGCGGCGTCAGGATGCGCACAACCGCAGTTTTGAACTCCTCCAGCATCGAAGCCGGGATATCCTTGGGCGCAACGCCCTTGGCCGCGGCCAGCGACTTCTGCAAGCTGCCGCGCTGATCCATAGCGGCGGCGGCAATGACACCATTGGCGTTCGACAATTTGCGCATGTGGCGCAACTTGCCTTCAGAAATACTCATAACTCTCCTGTCAGGGGATTTCCCTCTAGTATAGCTGCCGTGAAAAACGACTTTGCCTCGTTTACGTCACGGAAAATCTGCTGTTTGAGTGCCTCGGGCGAGGGGAACTTGCGTTCTTCCCGCACCCATTTCAAGAATTCGACGCGGATGCGCAGCGGATTGGCGCCGTCGAACCCGGAAAGTAAAAATGTCTCGATCGCCAGCGCGTCGCCATCATCGAACGTCGGCCGACGGCCTACGTTGGTGACCGATTCCCACACCCGTTGCGGATGGTCGATGTCTGACGTTCGCGTGACGTACACGCCGGTTCCCGGCAACACCTCGGCGGGCGTTTCCAGGTTCAAGGTGGGAACCGTCTGCTTGGACCCGATGCCGTGCCCCCGTACCACCACGCCTTCGAGCGCATAGGGACGTTCCAGCATCTCGTTCGCGATGCCGATGTCGACACCCGAACCGATGCGTTTCCGGATCTCGCTGCTCGACACCACGACGTCACCCAGCTTGACGGCCGATACGGCCTCCACGCGAAATCCGTATTCCTCGCCCAGTTGGGCCAATTGCCGGGCGTCGCCGGCCTGGTCCTGCCCAAAGCGGAAGTTGTCGCCTACCACGACGTAGCGGGCGTCCAACTGGTCGACGAGCAACTGTTTGACAAATTCCTTCGGACCCAGGCGGGCGATGTCCAGCGTAAACGGCAGGACCAGCACCTGTTCCATGTGCTCGGCCTGGATCAGCGATAGGCGTTCGTCCATCGTGGTGATCAGCTTCGGCGACCTTGCCGGCGCCACGATCTTGGCCGGATGCGGGTCGAAGGTCAGCACGGTTGGCCGCAACTTATGAGG
>JAFDVT010000137.1 GCA_018268875.1 Acidobacteriota bacterium | reverse complement strand
TTGGCCGCAGCTTGCATCGCGCCGGTCTCGATCCATTCGCGGTACTTGTTCCACGCCGCTTCCTTGCTGCGAGGTTCGCCTTCGAGGAGTCCGCCTTTGCCGACGCCGCCCAGGCGAGACTTGGTGAGGTTCACCACCATCTGCCACGACGACCCGTCGCCCGCGGCGTTCTCGTTGCCGGACCACTTGTTCGCCGCATTGATCAGCAGTTCCATCTCGTCGCCGAACCAGGGCCAGCCGTCACGGCTGAGTTCATGGGCCTTGGCGTTGTTCGACGGCAGCCAGCGCGGCGTGTCGATGCCGTACAGCACGTCGTCGACGACCTCAAACGCAAAGTAAAGCCGCGTGCCGTCGTGCTTGACGTAGCCGTGCAGCGACAGGTCGTTGGCGTCGACGGTTTTGGAAAATTGCGGCGTCCAGGTTTCGACGCCGTAAAATTGCGTCGCGTCGTCCCATTCGCCGGGCGAAATCACGCCGTCAATGGACGGGGCTTTGCCGGGGAAGGCGTACAGGGAAGTGGGGAACTCGCCGGAACAAAGAGGTACTGCAAGGAAAAGCAAGAAAAGGCAGGAAGCTCGCACGGTAGGGCGGTCAATCCAAACAACAAAAACAAAAGACTAACGCTTACGGGTGGTCGATTTTCTCGGGGCGGGCGCCTGGGTGGTGTTCACGCCAAGCGCCTTCAGGTAATCTTTGGAACGAGCCACCAGCGGGTTGCCGGGGAACTTGTCCACCACGGTCTGGAACTCTTTCTTGGCATCGGTGCGGCGGCCGAGCTTTACCAGCGCCATCCCCTTTTTGAAGTGGGCGTCGGCGACGCGGCTGGAATCCGGATAGCTGTCCATCACCTTGGTGTATTCTTTCACCGCGCTATCAAAGTCGTCGCGACGGAAGTACACCTCGCCGATGTAGAACTGCGCGTCGGCGGCCTGCTGCGTGTTGCCGTAATTCTTCAGGTAATCCTGAAAGCCCTGCAACGCCAGGTCGAAGCTGCCGGCCAGCATGTCGCGGTTCGCGTCGTCGAAAATTTTCTGTGCCGAGGCGAGCGAGGTGGGATTACCGGCGCCTCCGGGGTTTACCGAAGCGGCCGCGGAGCCACTGCCACCGTCTCCGGCAGGCGGCGCGGTGGGCGGCGCCTGGATGACTTGCAGCATCTTCTGCAGTTCCGCGACGCGCGCGTCGAGCTTGCCGATGCGGCTGTTCAGGTCGGCCACCGAGTTCGACAGGCCTTGGAACTGGTCGGCCATCGAATCGACCTTGCCGCCCATGCTGGTCATCGGGGAACTCACGTTGCGCGTGATTTCGCCCAGCTTGTCGTTCAAATCTTTTTGCGTGACGGCGAGCGTAGCGGTGAGGCGGTTCACCACATCGAGCGTCGTACGCAGGTTTTCCGTGATGCCCGCGAACTTTTCATCCTGCGTGCGCTGCATGGTACGGACCTGTTCCTGCAGCAGCCCCATGTCGCGCTGCATCTGGATGATCATGTCCTTCTGGTTCTGCGCCGCCAAAATGCCGGACGCGCCCAGAACAATGCTGCATAAAGTGGTTGAACGTCGAATCATCGTTTTGCTACTGCCGTGTCTCCGGATGAGATGCCATGCATAAAGGCGAGGCGCAACCTGCGCGGTCGGCCTCGCCCTTATCTACTTAACTTCAGTGTACCGTCTACGATTACTTACTGTGCGGCAAAGTGCACGCGGCGGTTCTGCTGCCAGCAGGCTTCCGTCTGTTCGCTGCAGGACTGGCGTTCCTTGCCGAAGCTCACCGTCTTCAGGCGGTTTTCCGCAACGCCCAGGCCCTTGAGGAACTCGAGAGCGGCCTGCGCGCGCTTGTCGCCGAGCGCTACGTTGTAGGCGTCCGAACCGCGTTCGTCGCAGTGGCCTTCAATCACGATGGCCGTGCCGGTGTAGTTGTCGTCGGAGAAGAACCGCTTGAGGGCCGAGGCGTCGTTGGTGAGAACGCCGCGGGCGTCGTCGCGGATCGAGAAGCTGTCGTAATCGAAGAACGCGTCCTGCACTTCCTGCGACAGGAACTCGCTCGCCGAACGGCGGGAGGTAACGGTGGGCTGGGTGACGGGGGGCGCTTCCGGCGCGGTGACGCGGACGCTAACCGTCATGCTGCTGGTGCCGCCGACGCCGCGCGCAATCAGCGTGTAGGTGGTGTCATTGGACGGGTAAACCTGGCGGCTGCCGCTCGCCTGCACCGAACCGATGCCCTGGTCGATGGACACATCGGAGGCGCCGGAGATCGCCCAGCGCAGCGTGGACGGGCTGCCCTTCACCACCGTGCTCGGCTCGGCGGTAAAGCTGGAAATGACGGGCTTCTCGGCCGGCTTCGGCTGTTCGACCGGGGGCGGCGGAGGCGGCAGGGGAGCGGCGGCGACGGTCTTCTTATGGCAGGCGGTACCGAACAGCGCGAGAGCGCAGGCCGCGGTCAGTGCGACGTTTACAAATTGGCGTTTCATAGCTAGATTTCAATCCTCCTGAAAGATTGCGGATGGGGTTATGGTCTGTAGCCTACTTGAGAGCAGTCTTGCTCCAGACCGGTTTCTCGTTATTGCCCGCCGACGTCAATTGCTTGACGTTGGTGCCATCGGCGAGCATCGAATAGATTTGCGTGGTGCGGCCTCGCTTGGCGGAAAACACGATGTGCATGCCATCGGGCGCCCAGCTTGGGTTTTCGTTACGTCCGGCGCCGTGGGTCAGCTGCACGTACTGCTTCGACGCCACGTCCATGATGAAAATATTGAAATTCCCGATGTCGAATCCTTTGGTCCAGGCAAAGGCGATCTTCTGGCCGTCGGGATGCCAGGACGGGTTCACCGCCTCGCCGTCGCCGGGCGTCAATTGAACCACATCGGTTCCATCCATCGACATCTTGAACAATTGGGGGCTACCCAGGCGGCCGGAAACGAACACGATGTCCTGCCCGGTCTTGGGGTTGACGCGCGGTTCCACTTCGATCGCCCGGTTGGTGGAAATACGGCGCACGTTGCCACCGTTCAGGTCCGTCCGGTAAATCTGCGCGGAGCCTCCGCCGGCGGTGGAGGAAAACAGAAGTCCCTGGCCGTCCGGCGTGAACTCGGCGGAAGCGTTCATAGATGCGCGCTGGTTGTAGAACACGAGCTTGCGGCCCGTTTCGAGCGAATGGATGTAGATCTGCGGCGTACCCTCGCGCCAGGTGGTGAAGGCGATCTTGGTGCCGTCCTGCGAGAGCGCGGGGAAGGAAGAAATATTGTTGTACGAGGTGATGGGCTTCTGCTCGCTACCGTCGTAGTTCATGGACCAGATTTCCTTCTTGCCGGTGCGATCCGACACGAAGTAAATCTTGGTGCCCATGAGGCTCTTGCCGCCGAACTGCCCCATGATGTCCGCGGCGAATTCCTGGGCCACCTTGCGGGCGCCCTCTTCGGTGTTCGGGCCAAAGTAACGCTTGGCGAGCAGAGGCGCGGCAGAAGGCTGATTGGTGGCAGAAAGCCAGCCGGACAGGACAATCTGATCGCCGGTGACCGCGGTGTAGCCGTAGGCGAGGTATCCGGCGCTGGCCGGTGGCTGGTACCAGTCGTTCAACGCCAGGCCCTTCAGGTTTTCGGTCGGGGACGAAGGCGTACGAAGATCGGACGGCTGTTGCGGCACCTGCATCGGGTACATGCTTTTGGGCGCCATTTTGAGCACACCGGAGCTTTCCACGTCCGTCCACAACGCTTCGTTGAACTTTGCCATGTGCTGTTGTGCCGCGCCGTTGCCGCGGAGGTCCGGAATCGCGATCACCGGACGGTCGTTGGGAGCTTTGACGACAGTAATACGGCCTTCCTGGCCCAACACAAAACGGCTTGCCGCGCCAAATCCCGCGGCCATCGAAATCAAAGTTCTACGTTTCATTTTTGTAGTTTGAACGCCACTTCAATCGTGGCGCTAGCTCCTTTGTATGCCGCCGGCAAAGGCTCAAACGGCCCGGCCTCCACAATCGCACGCTGCGCGGTCAGGTCGTACGTCGAATTGCCTCCCGATTGGGTGACCTTGATCTGTCCCACCCGGCCGTCGCGGAGAATCTCAAACGAAACGATCACCACAGGCGTCGCCCCAGAGGCGCCTGGCGGCCTCCACTTGCCCGAAATACGCTCCTGCACCACTTGCAGGTACGCGCCGAACAGATTGCCGAACGTACTCGAACCGACGCCAACGCCGCCCACGCCGATCTGACCCGAAAACAACGGCGAACTCACCCGGTTGCCGCTCGCGTTGGTGAGCTGATTGTTCTCCACCGGGTTCGGATTCTTATAGTCGTTTCGCTGCTGTTGCTGCTTTTTCGACTTGCTGATGTCTTCCGACAACAGCTTTTCGAGCGCTTCTTTCTGCTGCTCTTCCTTAATCTTCTGCTTGTCGGGCGCGATCTCCGACTCCGTGTCGTTCGCCAGCGGGTTCTTCGTCCCCGACGACTGCGGCAGCGGAATCGACTTCTCTACCGCGACTCCCACCGCACCGCCCGCCGCATCGAGGCTGCCCCAGCGTTCCGAATTGCTCGGGCCAAACATCGCCGTCGCGACGATTGCCGCCGCCACCGCCCCGTGCACCGCCAGCGACAAATAAAACGGACGCTTCAAATCCTCGCCGCTGCCGTCGAGGACGTTCATCCGCTGCTGGTGCAAATGGGGCGTCATACTGCTTTACTGCTTACTTTCGGCTACGCGAATTGTCCACCGGCTTGGTCACCATCTTCACGCCCAGCTTGGCGTCGCTCAATTCGCTGATCACCTGCGCCAAAGGCCGCCAAACCGCGTTCTGGTCGGCGCGTACATACACTTCCTTCGCGTTCGGAAACCGTTTGTGTACCATGTCGCCCATCTCGTTGATGTTGATGGCCTGCTCATTGAGATACAGCAATCCGGTTCGCGTCACCGTCACCACGGGCAGGATCTCCGCCGTCGACTTTTCCTGCCGCACCTCGGGCACTTCCACCTCGAGGCCATATTCCATAACGTGCGCCGTGAGCATGAAGATTACAAGCAGCACCAGCAGCACGTCCACCAGCGGCACCACGTTGATTTCCGAAATCGCGCCCTGCGAACGGTACCGGCTACGCCGCCCGAAGACGTTCGACGAGGGTTCCTGCGTGTTTGCCGAAAAAGCCAATCGTGATCCTCGCTAGCCGCCGTATGTCGACTCGGTCAGGTTCAGGAACTCGAGCGAAAAGTCTTCCATGCGCGTACCGAGTTCCTTCAGCACATGGCCAAAATAGTTGTAAAAAATGGCCGCCGGGATGGCCGCGGTCAAACCCAGGGCGGTGGCGATCAACGCGTCGGCGATGCCCGGCGCAACGGCGCGCAAGCTGGCGCTGCCGGCCGCTCCCAGGGCGTTGAACGCGTCGATGATGCCCCAAACGGTACCGAAAAGTCCGATGAACGGCGTGATGGTGGCGATGGTGGCGAGCCAGTTCATGCTGCGCTCGAGCCGCGCCATTTCCTCGCTGATGCCAAGCTGCAGGCTGCGTTCGAGCGCCGCGCGATTGATCAGCGATCCGCGCTGTCGCACCTGCCGTTCCAATTCGTTGTAGCCGAACGCGAACACGGACACGAGCGGCGCGCTACGGTTCTGTTCGCTCGCCTTGACGGCGTTTTCGAGTGTCTGCGTCTGACGAAATTGTTTGAGGAACAGACGATTGGCGTCGCGTCCGGCGCGCAGTTCTTTCCATTTCGAAAAGATAATCGTCAGCGAAAAAATCGACAGCAGCAACAGGGTGATCATCACCGCCCCAGTAACCGGCTTTGCGTTGCGCACAAGGTCGGTAATCGTAACTTGCAGTAGGGCAATGATAGGAATGATGGTCAACCGCGCTCCTCGTACATCGATCTTAAGATCATTCTAAAGCTTTATTGAGCTTCCGCGCTTCAGCTCTGTTTCGACGAGGTAGTGTTTTGAACAGTTTCCGCGTCCGGGACCTTGATCAATCGAAGGGTAGCTGTGTACCACCCCGGTTAGGTGGACACGGCGCAAATTGAATGTAATGAAAGTGTCACGTCAGACGGAATCGGTCTTATAAACCGCGAGGTTAGGCTGTGGTTTGCGGCTGGAAGAACGGCTAGGCGAGGGTGCCGCGTTGGCGAGGGTCGCCGACCGGGAGGTTTTGGGAAAGGGCGCGTTGCAGGCTGCGGGAGCGTGCGACGCCGGCAAACAGCGTGGTTTTTTCGGAGGCGAGGAATTCGGCGATCGCCGCGTTGTCGGCTTGCGCGGCCGCCAGTTCGCCGGGTGTCGCGCCGGCGGCGAACTCGGCCAGGATCCTGGCGCGCGAGGCCAG
>JAFDVT010000136.1 GCA_018268875.1 Acidobacteriota bacterium | reverse complement strand
TCGGCGAAGGCGCCTTCACCAACCGTGAGGACCGCAAAGCCGCCATGAAGTTCGCCTTCCGCAACGCCGGCGTGGACTCGGTGACGGTCGGCTTCAAGAACACCGCCGAAGTCGACGAAGCGATCGAGAACCTCAACCTCGCCTTCGCCTAAGAATCAGCAAGTGGCGCCGCTCGACTTGTCTGGCGGCGCCACCCCGCATTCCCCTTCGCCCGAGGGATACCAGCGTACTTCTCTTGCTGCTGCTACGCTTGCGAACAGATGATGAATGTCGCATCCGTAGCGTTTGCGGTGGCTACACTGGCGCAACTGCCGGACCTGGTCGAATTTCGTTCCGCCAAGTCTCCCGCCGCAGCGGCCGAGATCGCCGCGAGAATCGACCGGGATGTCCAGCAAGGCTACCTACGGGCGATGAAGGCATCCGCGGCCAACGACGCCGACGACGTCCTCCGCGCGTTGCCCGAAGACATCGACGGCTTCTGGGTAAGCCGCGAACCCTTCGAAATTCAACCGGCACTCTTCCTCTCCGGTATCGACGTGCGGCCTTCCATCCAATACGCCGCCGAAGTCTTGATGTCGATCGACCAGGGCCGCTTCGGTCGCAATTTCCACGGGCGGATGGTCCGCACGATCGCCGGAGCCACACGCGGCGCAACCGGCATCGCGTACTTTTGCTTTTTCGACGGCCCGGTCGATCCAGCCCTGCTTCCGCGCGATGCGTTGGGCGGCTATTGGATCTCACAACCGAAACCCGGCCTCTTAGTGTTTGCGACCACCGGGAGCTTCCTGCAATCGATCGTGGAGCGGATGCGAACGCAGACCAAAGTGCCGCCGGCGACGCGCCCCGAATGGTCGTACATCGACCGGACGGCGTCGCTCTGGGGATTTCGAAAAGGCGTTGCCGTATCCTTCGATGAGGCGTCGAAGGAGATTGTCGTCCACTTCCTTCAACCGCCCGGCCGCGGCGTCCGTTCGTCCGAATTCAGGGCCTACACCGTCAGCGAACCCGCGCCCGGCATCACACGTTTTGCGGCGCACATCAAGGACGGAGTCGGCCCCATTCAGCCCGCCGCGCAAAGGCTCGGCTTCCCGCTACATCCCTCGACGTACCGCTTCGTCAGCAGAAAAGTGGCGACGGAATCAGTGCCCGTCAAAGCCGCTGCTACCGCCATCGCGCGCGATCTCGAAAGCGCGCTGCAACAGGACGACTGGCGCCGTGCGTCCGCATTGAGCAGACAGTTGGTGGACGCGACCGCGGCCACGCTTCGATCCTCGGCAACCGCCGATACGGCTGTCTGGAATGCGCGTATCCTCAACTGGATGCCCGGCGGCGTGGAAACCGTCATCGCGGCGGGTTCGCCATTTGTCGCCGATCAAGCCACGATGATTCACGGTCTGCCCTTGATGCTGCTTGCCATGGCGGGAAATGGCGCGGTTCTCAAGGAACTGACGGGGCAAACCATCGTCGCCGCCGTAATGTCCGGCTGGAAGTTCAACGAACCAATTTCGGCAGCAGCGTCGGCTGGCAAGCCAACGCTTGGGTTGCAGCCATTTCGAGGATGCGGCGTCTACGTATTTGCGTCGGAACCGCCGCCTCCCGTCCGGCGCGCGCCGGATGACAAAGTGCTGGGGTTCTCCGTCTGGACGACTCCGCTCAATCCTCCGCGCAAGGGAAGCGTGTCGATTCTCGTCACGACGCCCACAACATGGATCGTCTGCAACGACGTGGACTTGCTCCGCGACCTTGCGGCCCGCGCCACAGGCCCCGCCGAACCGTCGCGCGAGGTCCTGCCGCCTTCGCTGCCGCTATGGAAGTACGTCGATCGCAGCGCACCGGTGTGGGGCGTCAGCCGTTACAGCCGCCGTGCCACCGCCGCTCTCGCGTTGCTTACACCAGGCCCGATCGAAGCCTCCGGCGCGACCATCATCCTCACTCCCACATCCGCCAAGTTACGCATGCTGGCATCGGCGAACCCCTGGAAGGACGGCACGCAAGGTCCGCCGCTGAACGGCGCGTCGAAAACCACAGAGATCGCGCCAGGCGTGTGGGAACTGTCCATTCAGGGCGATGCTGGCGCTCTCCAGATGGTGCCGCTGCTGGCGCTGCCCGCGATGCAGTTCCTGGTCTTTATCTAGATTTATTGCTCGGCAGCGGCGGGTACACTGGCATTCATGCGCCCGTTGTTGCTTCTTGCCGCCGCTTGTTCCTGCTTCGCCCTCGCCGCTGACACGCCGAAAAAGTTCGAACTCACCATCGAAAACATCATGCGTGGACCCGGCCTTGTCGGCTACGAGCCCACCGCCGTTCGCTGGTCGCAGGACGGCTCGAAAGTCTTTTTCAGTTGGAAGCAAGCCGCCGATCCCACCCTGAAGCCGTTCGACACGTACGTGGTCAATCGCGACGGCACCGGCCTCCGCAAACTCACCGAAGACGAAGCGCGCCTCTCCGCTCCACCGGCGCAAGGCGGCGACCTGTCGAGGGACAAGAAGTCCACTGTATACGCCTCCGCCGGCGACCTTTACCTGATGGACAGCGCCTCCGGCAAGGCCCGCCGCATCACCTTCACCAACGACGTCGAATCGTCGCCGCGCTTCACCCGCGACAGCAAACGCATCGCTTTCGTCCGCAACAACAATCTCTACCTGATGTCGCTCGATTCCCCGATGATCGAGCAGTTGACCGACATCCGCCCCGCCGGTTCCCCGCCCGCCGAACCAAAAAAAGGCACGGAAAGCCAGGAATTTCTCAAGAAAGAAGAGCGTGACATCCTGGCCATCGTTCGCGACCGTGCCTTGCGCCGCGAGGAAGAAGAAGCCCGCCGTAAGAAGGACAACCCGCGCAAGCCGTATATCCTGCAAGGCCGTCAAACCGTCGCCTCGCTGCAACTCGCGCCCGATGAAAAGCACGTCCTGGCCATGATCCTGGAACCCGCGGCCGACACCAAAACCGCCATTGTTCCCAACTTCGTTTCCGAGTCCGCCTACACCGAAGATCTGCAGACCCGTAACAAAGTCGGCGACGTCCAAGCCCGCACGCGCCTCGCCTGGGTCGATGTCACAACCGGCGACTGGAAGTGGGTCGAACATGGCCTGCTCGGCGAGGACAAAAAGGAACGCGCCGCGCAATTCACCGGCCTCCCGGTATGGTCCGAAGACGGTACAAAAGCCGTCTTTCAGGTGCGTTCCACCGACAACAAGGACCGCTGGATCTTCGCCCTCGACCCCGCCACCGCCAAAGGCCGCGAACTCTTCCACGAACACGACGACGCCTGGGTCAGCGGTGGAGGCTTCGGCGCGCGAGGCACCATCGGCTTCACCGATTCGTCGACTGTTTACTTTCTCTCCGAAAAGTCCGGCTACGCCCAACTTTACAGCGTCCCGTTCGATGCCAAAGGCGGTGACGCCAAGGCCCTCACCGAAGGCAAATTCGAAGTCACCGACGTGGACCTTTCGGACGATCGCAAGACCTTCTTCCTCACCACCAGCGAAGGTTCGCCCTTTGAGCGCCACTTTTATTCGATGCCGGTGACCGGCGGTCAGCGAACCCGTCTAACCACGATTGTCGGCAACCACGCCGTCACGCTTTCGCCCGACGAGAAGACGATCGCGGAGATATTTTCCTCCGCCAACAAACCGCCCGAACTCTACATCGCGGGCAAGCAGGTCACCGATTCGCCCACCGCGGAATTCAAGCAGTACAAGTGGATCGACCCGCCCATCGTCGAGGTCCCGGCACGCGATGGCGCGCACGTTCCTGCCCGCTTCTATAAGCCCGCGAACTTCCGCAATGGCGGCCCTGCGGTGATCTTCGTCCATGGCGCCGGCTACCTGCAAAACGTGCACAAATGGTGGTCCAGCTACTTCCGCGAATACATGTTCCACCACTTCCTGCTCGAACAGGGCTTCGCCGTTCTCGACCTCGACTATCGCGCCTCCGCCGGCTACGGTCGCGACTGGCGCACCGGCATCTATCGCTACATGGGCGGCAAGGACCTCGACGATCAGGTGGACGGCGCGGAATGGCTGATCGTCAACCACGGTGTGGACCCCAAGAAGATCGGCATCTACGGCGGCAGCTACGGTGGCTTCATCACGTTGATGGCTCTGTTCACGCAGCCCGGCGTCTTCTCTGCGGGCGCTGCGCTACGTCCCGTCACCGACTGGGCCCACTACAACCATCCCTACACGTCGAATATCCTCAACCTCCCGCAGAAGGACGCCGAGGCGTACCGCAAGTCTTCGCCCATCTATCACGCGGCTGGGTTGAAAGGCTCGCTCCTCATCTGCCACGGCATGGTCGACGTCAACGTTCATTTTCAGGACTCGGTCCGCCTCGTCCAAAAGCTCATCGAACTCGGCAAGCAGGATTGGGAACTCGCCGTTTACCCGGTGGAAGACCATGGCTTCGTGCAGCCTTCCAGTTGGACCGACGAGTACCGCCGTATCTACAAGCTGTTTGCAAAAATGGCCGCCGCAAAATAAAAAACCGGCCCACGCAGGGCCGGTATCACCCGTAACAGCGATATCCTAAAGACATGGAGTCCATTCCCTCAATGGCCCGTCCCTCCCTGTTCGCAGGCGATTAAGCTCCCGCCGCGCGCACGTGTTCTGTCCGTTCGCACTCATCCATTCATCAAAGATCCAAG
>JAFDVT010000135.1 GCA_018268875.1 Acidobacteriota bacterium | reverse complement strand
CGCACATATGCGATTCCACGTTCGTACCGCGTCACGACAACCTCGGTATCTTTCGGAATCGACTCGTTCCCGTTTTCCGCGCGGACCGCCACCGAACGGCGCGAATCCTGCTGCGAATAAATCATTTCCCCAACGCCTTCGGCGCGGATCGGACTCGATACGCGCCCCAGCATCCCGACCATTTCAAAGTCCTCCGGACGCAGGTTGCGCTCCTCGCGGAACAACACCTTGCTGACCGCCAAAAACACGATCGCCGCGCCGGCAACGCCCGCTACCACGGCCACGGCGGCCACCAGCATGAACCCGAACGTCGAATACCGTTCGATCAGATAGCCCGCGCCGCCGAACCAGGTGAGGAACGCGGTGAAGGTGGTGAAATTCAGCTTCGAAAAACCGGGTTCATGACCGTGCGGACCGCCGCCGTCATCGTTGCCGCCGACTCCGCCGTGGCCATGCCCATGCGCGTGCCCGCCCAGGTCCCCGCCGCCGTGATGCGCGGCATCGCCAGTGTGCATCACGATGGACACCGCGCTCAGCAGGAACCCCGTGACGGCGCAGGTCAGGTAGAAATTCTCGGCGTTCATGGGTGATGCCGGCCGTTTCTGACGACAGGCGTTGTTGTTGTCGTCGTCGCCGCTCGATTGGCGCTGGCGGGCGCGAGCACCTGCAGGAACCGGTCCATCAGGCCCGGCGTTTCGAGGATTTCGCCCAGCACTTTGAGGCATCGCCGGGAATCGTCATGCCTTGCGACGCGAAGCAGCGCGCGGCTGACCTCCGCGTCCCGCTTGAAGCGTTCCGCCCCGTCGATCAGCCACAGGTCCAACTGATCCTCCGCCAGGCGCAGGTCCGAAATCAGGTCCTCGCGGAAGCCGTCCGGATCGTCCACCAGGTACCCCGGATGCACATTAAAGAAGTTGGCCAGCAGTTGCCGTGTGGCGTTGGTGAGATGAGGCCGGGATCCGCTTTCGATCTGTGACAGATAGGACTGGCTGATCGACTGGCGCATCTCCGTCTTCATCGCCCGAACCACTTCCTGCTGGGTCATTTCGCGGTCCAGGCCGCGAAGCGTTCCTTCCACCTCTCGCAGGTACCGAAGTTTGTCGCCGAGTTTCATATTATTGCAATCTGCAATCGAGCATATTGCAAATTGCAATACGTGTCAACGAAAATCGGACACCGCCGCCAATATCACTAGCGCGCAATGTTTGGTTTGGGTACAGTTGACGCTGATGGATTTCGACACGAAAGCGATCATGGCCATCACTCGGCCCAAGGAATCGCTGTTCACCTATTACATGTTGTCGGCGCTGATGACGCTGTTTGCCGCGCCGGTGATGCTGCCGTACATGTACTTCCGGTTCCACACGATGCGGTACAAGTTCGACGAGGAAGGCGTGTCGATGAGTTGGGGCATCCTGTTCCACCATCAGATCGTCTTGAACTATTCGCGTATTCAGGACATCCACTTGCAGTCGAACTTCGTGGAACGGCACCTGGGGTTGGCACGGCTCGAGATCCAGACGGCCAGCGGCGGCGCGGGCGCGGAAATGACGCTCGAAGGCCTCGATGACGTCGAACAGGTTCGCGATTTTCTGTACTCGCGCATGCGCGGGGCCAAGGAACCGAAGTCCAGAACCATGAGTGGCGAAGGCAAGAGCCTGGAACCCGTGCTGCGGGACATCGCGGCGGAACTTCGCGCGATCCGCGAAAAGATCGGGACACGCGGATGATCAAGACGTTGCTTTTGTGGCTGGCGCGGATCCCCGCCGAACCGGAGCCTCCGGCCGGCAGCGCGGAGTCGATCCGCGTGTTTCGCGCCTCGCCCAACCTGTTTTACTGGAATCTGGTGGGTTGGGGCGCTTCGCAACTGGTGGTGCTGTTCTTGCTGGGGTTGGTGCTGTTTGCCGGATACCGGATTGAGCCGAAACTGCCGAACTGGGGGCGTTTCGCGCTGTCGGCGGGGCAGGGCATCGCGGTGACGCTATTTCTGTTGCAATTCGCGATTTCCGGGTACAAGCAACGGCTGGATTACGAGATGCGCTGGTATGTGGTGACCGACCGAAGCTTGCGAATCCGTTCGGGAATTTTCTTTGTCCGCGAAGTGACGATGACGTTTGCCAACATCCAGCGCGTCAGTCTGAATCAGGGTCCTTTGCAGAGGCTTTTGGGCATCGCCGACGTGCAGGTCTCCACGGCGGGGGGCGGAGGGCAAGTGCACGCGGAAGGCAAGGGAGTGGCCGCGGCGAACCGGCATACGGCGCTGTTTGAAGGGGTGAGCAATGCGCGGGAAATCCGCGATCTCATCCTGGAACGGTTGCGGTTGTACCGCGACGCCGGGCTTGGCGATCCGGACGATCACGACGGCCTGCATCATCATCCACACCAGAGCGATGAAGGCGAGTATCACGCGGCGGTGGACGTTCTTGCCGAGGTTCGAGCGCTGTCCGCCGCGCTTTCCAAGTAGCTACTGCTGCCGCGCGGGGTTATGCCCGGCGGCGGCGCCGGAGCAGGAGGGCGCTCGCTACGCCGGACGCGGTCCAAAGCGCGGCGGCGGATGGTTCCGGCACGCCGGTGGTCAGGGGAACAAACTGAAAATTGGGACCAAAGATGCCCTCCTTTGCGCAACCTATACATGCGCCGGCGGGCGGATACCCCAACCCGGAGCCCCCGCTGATCAAGGATGTCACATAGGTGACTGGACTGGCCATCATGACCGAGCCGGTGGTGGCCCCGAAATATTGTAGGTCAGTATTTCTGCTTGGCATTGTCATGACGATGACGTAGGAACCGGGAGCGAGGTTGATAGCCGAACTCAAAGTCGCGTATCGAAAGCCCGACAAAAGGGTCGCACCCGTGCCGGCGGGAACGGTAGCCGACGCAAGCAGGGACTGATCGCTGACGCGAAAGATCCCCACGTCGTGCGAGATGCTCAGGCCATTGCTCTGATAGTCGCCGACGCCGAGCGTGGTTACATTCACGCCGGATCCACCGATGTTAAAGAACCAGCCGCATTGTGTGTCGTCACCGAACGTTGTAACAATCCCGCCCGTCCATCCGGTGAGTGCAACCTGATCGGCGAACGCGAGGGCGGAAAACGCCTGCAACAGGCAAAGTAGAAAAATTTGCTTCATAACCACTGATCCTCCTGGAGGCTTTAGTATACCTCAAAGAGATGCAGTGATCTAGTACAGTTGCGGGTCTTGTTCGCTCGCGACCTTGCGGATGTATGCCCGGTGGCGGCGGCGCCGGAGCAGGAGGGCGCTCGCTACGCCGGACGCGGTCCAAAGCGCGGCGGCGGATGGTTCCGGCACTCCGGTAGTTGGTACAACAAACTGAAAATTGGGACCAAAGATGCCTTCATTCAGGCAACCTGTACATCCGCCCGACGGATACCCCAACCCGGAGCCAACGCCCAGCACCGAATCCAGATAGGTGACTGGACTGGTGGTTGTAACGGTGTTGGTTTTGATATATTGCCAGTCGGCGTTGAACGCGGGCATTGTCATGACGATGACGTAGGAACCGGGAGCGAGGCTGATTGCCGAAGTCAAAGTCAGGTATCGAAAGCCCGACAAAAGAGTCGTTCCCGTGCCGTCGGGAAGGGTAGCCGACGCAAGCACGGCCTGATCGCTGACGCGAAAGATGCCCACGTCGTGCGAGATACTCAGGCCATTGTTGTCATAGTCGCCGACGCCGAGCGCGGTTACGTTCACGCCGGATCCGCCGATGTCAAAACGCCAGGCGTAGAGTTGGTCACCGGCGCTACTTGACGCAAGCCCGCCCGTCCATCCGGTGAGCGCAACTTGATCGGCGAAAGCGAGCGAGACGAACGCCTGGAACAGGCAAAACACAACGATTCGTTTCAAAACTTAGGCCTCCTAGGCGGCCTAAGTATACAGGAATACCAACATTGTAGCTACGGTGAAGTTACGCCCCGTGGCGGCGACGGAGCAGGACAGCGACCGCTACGCCGGACGCGGTCCAAAGCGCGGCGGCGGATGGTTCCGGCACCCCGGTGGTTGGTACAACAAACTGAAAATTGGGACCAAACACGCCGTTCTTCTCGCAACTTGTACACTCGGTCGACGGATACCTCAACCCGGAGCCCACTTCGACTGTCGAATTCACGTAGGTGACTGGACTGGCCGTCGTGATCGAGCCGCTGTCGACAGTATAAGTTTGAAAGTCGCGGTTTCGAGT
>JAFDVT010000134.1 GCA_018268875.1 Acidobacteriota bacterium | reverse complement strand
TTCGGGTCGACGCTGGACAACCTGGCGAACGATTTTCCGTTGCACGCGTCGTTCGTACCGTTTGTCGAGCACATGTTCAATTACATGGGCGGGACGAGCGAAAAGCCGGGGTCGGTGCCGGTGTCGTCGAGCGCGGAGTTGCGAACGGCGAAGTCCAACGCGGCGGCGGAAGTGATCGGGCCAACGGGCAAGTCGGAACTGAGCCTCGCGGAGTCCACCCGCGCGAGGTCGTTCACGTTCCCCAATGAGGGTTTTTACGAGATCCGGCGGGCGAATCAGAAGCCGGAATTGTTCGCGGTGAACGCGGACCGGCGCGAGTCGGATTTGACGCCGCTAGCGCAGGATACGATTGATTTATGGAAGAAAACCGGTACGACGGCAGTGTCCAGTACCGGCGATGGCCGTCTTTTGAGCGAGACGGAAAAGACGTACGATCCCTGGCGGATCCTTCTGTTCGTACTTGTGTTGATTGTCGCCGCGGAGACTTTTGTCGGTAGCCGTTATTTGTCTGAAAGCCGTGATTCGGAGGCAACGTCATGAACGCATTGGAACTTCTGAATGGATATCTGAAGCGGGCCGAGCAACGGTTGCGTTGGAAGATGTTCGGGCGCGGCATTGCGCTCGCGTGCGGCGTCGCGCTGCTTGCAACGTTGATCCTCGTGTCGTTCACCAATGCGTTTGCGTTCTCCGAAAGCAGCGTATTTTGGGCGCGAATCATTCTTTTTGTTTCGACGGCGCTGGCGATTACGTTTGGGCTGGTGATTCCGCAATTTGCGATCAACAAACGGAACACGGCGCGCGAGGCCGAAAAGCTGTACCCGGAATTCCAACAGAGTTTGATGACGTTCACCGATCGCGCGGAAAAGAACGATCCGTTCCTGGAACTGGTGGCGGGCGAGGCGCAGGCGGTGGCATCGAAGTCCACCACGGAACGGTTCGCGCCGCTGCCTTTGCTGGCCGGATTCTGGGTGGGCGGTACGTTCGCGGCGCTGTTCCTGCTGTGGCTGGTGACGTCGGGACCGGGGTACTGGGGCCATGGCGCTTCCCTGCTCTGGGCGGGCGCGCCCAAAGGCAACATCGTGTCGTTCTACGACATCCTGGTGACGCCCGGCGATAAGACGGTGCGCCGGCGTTCGGACCAGATGGTGACGGCGCAGTTGGTGGGGTTCGATTCGACCAAGGTCCGATTGAAGGCAAAGTACGACGGCGCGTCGAAGGAAGAAGAAGTACCGATGCTGCCGCAACCGAGCGGCGCCGGCTATGAGTTTCTGTTCGCTTCGCTGCCGACAGGCGTTGAATACTACGTCGAAGCCAACGGCATCAAGAGCAAGACGTTCCGCTTTTCGGTGATCGATCTTCCGAACGTCAAGAAGATGAAGGTCACCTACACGTACCCGGGTTGGACGGGCATGAAGGAGATGACCGAAGATCCCGGCGGCGATATTCGCGCGGTGGAAGGTACGGTGGCGACCATCACGGTCGAGACCGATCAACCGTTGAAGAACGGTTTTGTGGTGATCGATAGCGGCGAAAAGATCGCGCTCGAAGGCTCGGGCACGACACTGAGCGCGAAGTTGCTCGTGCAGAAGGACGGCCTCTATCACCTGGGCGTGCAGACCGAGAAGGACCTGGTTCGCCTGAGCGATGACTATTTCATCGAGGCTCGCAAAGACAATGCGCCGAACGTGCGGTTGCGCAAGCCGGGCAAGGATGCCAAGGTCAGTCCGATTGAAGAAGTGGGCGTGCTGATCGAAGCCGACGACGATTTCGGATTGCAGTCGATGACGCTGCATTACACAGTGAACGGCGGCGAAGAAAAGCAGATTGGACTTCTGAATCAGCGGGGCGTGAAGACGGCGGAAGGCCACACGTTGATCTCGCTCGAAGACTTCAAGCTCTCGCCGGGCGATGTCATCGGGATCTACGCGTCGGCAAAGGATGCGCGGACCACCTCGCAGACCGACATCTTCTTTATCGAGGCGCAGCCGTTTGAAAAGAGCTACTCGCAGTCGCAACAAGGCGGCGGCGGTGGCGGCGGCGAACAGGAACAGCAGGAACAGATTTCGCGCCGCCAAAAGGAAATCATCGCGGCGACGTGGAACGAAATCCGCAAGCCCAGCCAAGGCAAGGAGAAGGCCGACATCGGCAAGTTCCTGTCGGACATGGAATCGAAGCTTCGCGACCAGGCGAAGATGCTGTCGCAACGCGTGAAGGCCCGGCAGTTGGCGGGTACGAACGATGAGTTCAAGACGCTGGTGAAGGAAATCGACGGCGCCGTGCAGGAACTGGGCGTCGCGTCGAACCTGCTGGGCGAGCAGAAGTTCAAGGATGCGCTGCCGGTGGAACAAAAGGCCCTGCAGCACATCTTGCGCATTGAAGAGAGCCAGCGCGACATTCAGGTGGCATTCGGCAATCAGCAGGGCGGCGGTGGTGGCGGCGGCGCGGGTCGCGACCTCGAAAACCTGTTCGACCTGGAACTCGATACCGAGAAGAACATGTACGAGTCCGGCCGGAAGTCCACGGGCGGCGGCGGTGAAGAACGCGCCAAGGCAGTGGACGAGGCGGCGCAGAGACTGGCGGAACTGGCGCGGCGTCAGCAGGAGCTGGCGCAGCAGCAACAGAAGCAGGGTCAAAACTTCCAGCAGAAGTGGCAGCAGGAATTGTTGCGCCGCGAGGCGGAGGAACTGAAGAAGCAGTTGGAGCAGATGACCGGCCAACAGCAACAGCAGCAGCAACAACGCCAACAGCAACAGTCGTCGCAGCAATCGTCGTCTTCCTCGTCATCGTCATCGTCTTCTTCGCAGTCGTCTTCGCAGTCCTCGCAAAGCGGGCAGCAGGGGCAGCAACAACAACAGAGCTCCTCGCCGCAGCAGCGCCAGCAGGACCGGCAGTTGCAGCAGACTCTCGATCGGTTGAAGCAGGCGATTGAGGACATGCGCCGTTCGCAGCAGTCGCCGGAACAGGCGCGAGCGGGGTCGCAGCGCGCGG
>JAFDVT010000133.1 GCA_018268875.1 Acidobacteriota bacterium | reverse complement strand
TGCCTGTTCTTTGGCAGACCCGTGATTGTGGTCGAGCATCACCAGATCGGACGGAATATGGAGGCGCTGGCAAAGCTGGCGAGTCTGGTGAACCGCATCGCTCCCGAGGTTCGCTGGTGCGATCCGGAAACGCTGGTCAAAGGCGCATATCTGCGTCGCAGTAGCCGGCAAGGTACGGTGGACCATGTCCTCGCCTTTGGCAATGCCGTTCGTATCGTAGAGACGGCGACCGCTGAGGTAGAACTAGAATGGGCATCCAGACCGGGAGCCGCCTCCGCTGTTCGCGTCTCATCGGCTGAAGAAGAACATCAGGTGCCTTGGGACAACAAGCGGGAACTGCCGCTTTCGAACCGGCCGGGACTGATGTGGTGTTTCAAAGCCGTCCTGCGCCGCCGTGCCTGCGACTTCCGCGACAACTACGTCGCGATGCTGAAGAAGTAACCAGGGATTCAGGCGGCTTCGAGATCGAACCGCACGCGACATCCCAGAGCCGTGGCGATGTTCACCAGGGCGTCGAGAGAGAACCGGGATACCCGGCCGCGGAGCAGATCGTTCATCCGGGGCTGAGTGACACCGCAGCGGTCGGCGGCTTCCGCTTGCGTCCAGCCATGCTGTTGTATCCGTGCGGCGATCTTCTGCATCAGTTCCGCGCGTGATCTCAGGTTCGCCGCCTGCTCCGGGGTATCCGCAATTGCGTCCCAAACACTTGCGTACATCTCTGGTTTGCTCATAGCTAGCCTCCTTTCAGGGTCCCGAATCGCTGTTTTGCAATTTCCAGATCCTTCTTCGGTGTTGCCTGGGTCTTCTTCTGAAACGCGTGCAAGACGTACACTGCCTCCACGCGCCTCGCTACGTAGATTACGCGGTAGGCGCCACTGGGTTCTGAAACGCGAATCTCTTCAACACCTTTGCCAATGCCAGACATTGGCTTGAAGTCGTCCGGCTGATCCCCCCGTTGCACTTTGTCCAACTGGTAGCCCACGTCATGTCGAGCGTCGTCAGGAAAGTTCCTGATGCATTTCAACGAATCGCCGAGGAAGCACACCGGCCGCACACTTCCATTATATCCAATTGGATATAATGAGCCGCCTTTGGAAGACCCCTTCAACTCGCGTCGACCTGCGTTACCTGATGCTCCTGGCAGATCTGGCCAGCCTGTTTGGCAGACAGGGGAATCTGAAGTAACTGGCAGAATCCGCCCGAGACGCGCCGCTGATGGAACCGGCAGGTATGGCAGATACCAAAGGACTTGCCCCCGTTTGCCGCGATGACACCCCGTAGCGCGGCGTCCAAGACGCGCTCCAGATCAGGACTCTCCCCGGATGACCAGCTCTTGGGCGGGTACAGCCGTGCCAGCATCGCCTTGCCGGCGGGCGTCAACGTGAGGTGCAGGCGCCGCCGGTCTGCCGTATCCGGCGTCTTGGTGAGCAGCCCCTTGCCTTCGAGCAGAATGAGCTGCTGAGAAACGTTTCCCTTACTGAGTCCCAGGAAGTCGCCGACCGCCAGGGGATTGTTACTGAAAACATTCGCGCGAGCGAGATACCAAAGAGTCACCGCATGGACGGGCTCCAGGCCTTGTTCGGACGCCGCGGTGCGAAGCTCGCTGCGAAGAAGCGCAAAAAGGCGTTCGAGTAGGTGGAGAGCGTGCTCCGAAGGCATATTTTTATAGTATCGGGTCGATACCATCTTGCCAAGTTCCGCTTTTGCGGTTACGCTCATGTAGTATCGAAACGATACTAACGAGTATGAAAACGACTCCTGTACTCACCTTGCTGTGCGTTGGAATCAGCTTGAACGCGCAGACGCAACCATCCAAGAACCAAGCGAAAGGAACCGCTGTGTCAATCCCTGGCTACACCTACGGAGGGCAGTTGCCCGCCTCTCCCATTTCGATGAAGGACTTCGATCTGCTCCAGCAGGCGGTTCTTTTTACCGGCGAAGACGTCCGCTACCTGCGAATGTCTCACGACGTGCTCAAAGACCAGACCGAGGCTGTGCTGGACGTCTGGTATGGTTTTGTCGCCTCGCACCCAAACCTGGTCTACTATTTCGGCAAGAAGAGCGACGGCCAGCCGGACGGCGCCTATCTCGCCGCGGTGCGCAAGCGCTTTGCCCAGTGGATTCTGGACACGTCGTCAGCCAACTACGATCAGCGCTGGCTGGATTATCAAGCCGAGATTGGCCGCCGCCATCACCGGACGGGCAAGAACCAGACCGACAAGGCCGCTTCGGTAGACAACATCAGCTATCGTTATCTGCCGGCGTTCATCTATCCGATAACGGCGACCTTGAAGCCATTCCTGGCAAAGAAGGGGCATAGCGCCGAAGACGTCGAAAAGATGCACCAGGCCTGGGTGAAGTCCGTCATCTTGCAAGTGACGTTGTGGAGCTATCCGTACGTAAAAGACGGCGACTTCTAGGGCACGTGTGGTGGTGACCTACTGCCGCCAGGTCACTTCCATCACCACGTCCACGTCCGAAGGCTGGCCGTTGCGGATTGCCGGATAGAACATCCACTTTCCCAACTCGGCGATCGATTGCGGTCCCGCTGTACCTAAGAACTGAACATCCGCAAGCGTCCCGTTGCGGCGTAGCTTCGCTTTGATCCAACCCTTGGCAGGCAGCGCGGGTATCGTGGTCGGCAGCGTACCCTTTTCCGGCACCGGAGGGCGCATCACGACACGGGATCCTGGCGCTGCCGCCGCGGCGACCTCTGCGGGGTCTGCGAACCACATCACCCAGTCCTGTTGGCCGGGCACCGTCTGCACGACGGTGGTGTACACGATGCGCCCGCGGAACACTTCCTCTACCTGAGGCGGCAGGCTGCGGGCGTTCGGCCGTTGCGGCAGCGACACACTCTGCGTGATGTTGGGCGGCGCGATTCGCGGTGCGGCTTCGGCGGCCGAGGTCGCTGCCGGCTTTGGAGGTCCATCGGGCAGCTTTCCTCCCGGGATGGTGCCGGGGGCTGGAGGCGCGGTGCTTCGGATGACTACGCCGGGCGCGGTAACGCCACCGGCGGGCGCGGAGGCTCGGTTGTTCCCGGTGCCGCTTTCGCCACCCACGGCGATCCTCGCGTTACGGTTCCCTTCCGGCTTGGGCGGCGGAGCGTCCGGCACCGGAGCGGCGGAAATGATGATCGTTGTCGGGGAAGGCGAGTTGCCCATGGCGCCCGTACCCGTGGCGGTCAGTTGCGGGGCCGCGTCGGCGGCCTGGATGGTGGACGGCTTTTTGCCGGAACCCGGCACCGGAGGAGGCGGCGCGACCAACGTTCGATTCGTCGGGATGTTCGGCGCAGACGCTCCGGGAGGCGGCAGAAGCGCGAGGTCGGGCTGCGATTGCGTCAGCGATTCGATGGTTCGCGAGGGAGCGCGCTTGGCCTGGGTGGGCGGCGTAAACGTTCGGGGCTGAGGCGGCGGCGGTGGAGGAGGCGGCGGCGCTGCTTGCTGCTGGATGACCACGACGTTCGGCGATGGCAGCGCCGGCTGTTGCCGGATCTGCGGCACCGGTACACGAATGAACTGATCCTCGTTCACGTTGCGCCGCCGCGCCTGTGTACGAATCATCTGTTCATCGGGGATGGACTTGGCTTCCTGCGTCACGCGCCGCGCGGCCGACGGAGAGACGTCCGGCAACCGCCGCATGCGCGGGTAATAGATCATGGTCGCCTTGTCCTTGCGGATTTCGCGCTCTAGGTTGTTTTCATGACTGCGCAGCAGACCGGCATTGTCCAATTCCGGCCAGATCACAAGCACGGCGCCCACCAGGAGGTGCAGAATCACCGAGCCGGTGAACGCACTCCACCGGCGGTTCTTCGTTGCTGGTATTTCATACCCGCCGTCGCCGGCAACCGAATATCGCTCCATCCACTTCCTAAACGCCCAGCAGCTTGCGGGCTTCTTCCACTTCCTGGGCCGGAAGTGTGATTTTGTTGGCTTCCGCTACCTGCACGGCGCGCTTGTAGGTCGCGCTGGCCTTACTGCGGTCGCCCGCTTTCTGGTAGGCCATGGCAAGATGCAGCAGCCGTACCGGGGTCGCGTTCTGCGGGTTCTTGGTTGCCGATTCCAGATGGCGCACGGAACTCAGATACATGCCCTTGCGGTACTGAATCCAACCCAACGTGTCGAGCACGGCGGGATTATCCGGGCTCGCCAGGCGGGCCTTTTCCGCCATCTGCGCCGCTTCTTCGAGCTTTCCTGGTTCCACCGACAGCTTGTAGGCGAGGTTGTTCAGCGCCAGCGCGTTGGACGGCTCCACCGCCAGAACTTTCCGGTAGGAATCGACCGCGTCGGTCCCTTTTCCGGTCTGCTCCTGCAGCATCGCGTTGAGGAGGTTGGCGCCGGCGTCTTTGGGATCCTTGGCCAACATATCGGAAAGAGATTTACGGGCGCCTTCGTAGTTGCCGGTGCCAAGGTCCAGGCGAACCAAAGCGAAGGCCGGGGCCTTGGCGTTCGGGTTCGCGGCTTGCGCGGCTTCAAAAGCGGCGCGGCCTTCGGCGATGCGATTGGCCGCCACCAGCCAGTTGCCGCGGAACTGTTGCAGCGCCGCATCCTTGGGATACTTGGCCGCATGCTGTTCCACCGCCGCTACCGCCTGCGCGACGTTCTTACGATCTTCGGCGAGGTAGCTTTCGGCGAGGGCCGCCAGAATACGCGTATCGCTGGGCCTTTGGGCCAGCGCTTCGGTCAACAATTCGCGGCCGCGTGCGTAGTGCTTTTCGCGAATGTTCAGCAACGCATCCTGTACGAGGATGTCCGGAACACGGCCAGCCTGATAGCCCTGCTTGATGCCTTCGCGCATCTTGTCCAGTTCGCCCTGGCTATAGAAAATCCAGTTTTTCTGCACCACGACGGCCAGGCTTTCTCCCGTCTGGCCGGGCGCGCGTTCGGCATTCAGAAGTTCGATTGCTTCCTTGGGACGGTTGTTGAGCAGCAGGATTTGCGACAGCTCGACGCGAGCCGACGACAGCGACGGTTGCAGCTGCAGCGCTTCCCGCAGTTCCCGTTCCTGGTTGGCGCGATCGTTGCGGGCCTGGTAGACGCGCGACATCAGATAGTGCGCCTCGGGGGAGTTCTTGTTGAGCTCGATCGCCTTGGTCATGGCTGCTTCCAGCTCCGCGATGCGGTTCAACTGGGCGAGCACCATGCCGTGCTGCAGCAGCACGTTCTGATCCTTCGGCATGAGCTTCACCGCGTTCGCCAGCATCTTTTCGGCCTTTTCGATCTGGTTGGTTTGCAGATAGGCGGCCATCAGTTGCGAACGCAGTTCTCCGCTGCCGCTGTTGTCCTTGTACAGTTGTTCGAGTTCCTTGACGCCCTCGTCGCGTTTGCCGGTCTGGAACAAAAACAGCGCGTGCATGCCGCGGAACCGCTTGCTCGGATGCTGGCTCAGCCGTGTATAGGTGGCTTCCGCCTCCGTCATGCGTTTGCCGGCGATTTGGATGGTTCCCAGGTCGCTCAACGCCATTTCGTTGTTGGGGTCCAATTCGAGAACCTTGTTCAGGAGCTTTTCGGCTTCGGGCAATTGCTTCTGGCTCATGTAAAAGCGAGCCAGCGTCATCCAGCCTTCCCACGCTTTGGGATCCGCCTCGGCGGCTTTACGCAACAGTTCCTCGGCGCCCTTGGTGTCGCCTTTGGCTAGCTTCACCTGGGCGAGCACGGCCGCAGCTTTCACCGCCTGGGGCGATTTGGCGAGGATGTCTTCCAACTTCCGGACACCTTCCTCCATACGGCCAAGGCGCAGATCCGCCAGCGCGAGGACAGCCAGCGCGTCATTGCCGCCGGTGGCGCCGCTCAGCAATTTCGCGCGCCGTTCCGCCTCGCGAACCACATCGCTGTTGCCGGAGGCGGCCATGATTTCGGCAAGCCGGGTTTGCGCGCCCGCATGCTTGGGGTCGATTTCGGTCGCCCGCCGCAGGAACCCGAGCCCGCCCGGCATGTCGCCCTGCGCCATCAAAGCAAGGCCCATTTGATAATGCGCCTCGGCGTCCTGCGGCATGGCTTTTAACGCGTTCCGGAACTCAATAATGGCGTTCGCGTAGGCGCGCTTTTCCATTTCCGCCTTGCCGCGCTGGAGGCTTTTCGGGCCATCGGGTTTACACGAGGCCAGCAGCAAAACGAGAGCGGTCGCAACCGCCAACTGTACGGAATGTCGGTTCATATTTACAAACAAAGACTGGCGTTTGAGCCCGTCCTATCCCCGCTTTTTAATCTTTGGTCCCCACACTGGAATGCAGCCATCGTTCGATTTTCGGTAAATCGTTTCGAGACGGATTCCGCTTATTCTGCTCAATGCGGCTCAACAACGTCCGGTCAATTCCAATCCGCGCCGCCGCCGCCGTCTGCGAAAGTCCCAATTGCTCGCGCCTGACCCGCACATCCCGCCCCATTCCGCCGCCGTCGCTAACGCTACCGCGGGTGTCACGGGAAGAGGATGCCAGGTTCCTGCTATAAAGATCGAGTATCTGCCTTGGTGGCCCGATTTCCACGGTTTGACTTAGCCATGCAGAGTACCACTTCCGCCGCCGTTGTTCGATTTCCGCCGTAGCGGCGTACCGCCAGTTGGAAATCACAGCGTCTTCCACTAATGTATCGAGCGCTTTCTCCAGCCGTTCGCGAACCCGGTTCGGGAAACGAGGCGGCGCCTTACTCGTGATATCGG
>JAFDVT010000132.1 GCA_018268875.1 Acidobacteriota bacterium | reverse complement strand
GTACTGACACAAATAGGAATTTTCATGTAGAGCTCCTCACCTAGCATGGCGCGCGACAGTTGACAGGCGGGCATCCCAAGATCGCGATGGGGGCTTGAATGAAGGCTTCAGGGAGGAGTTACGAATCCTCAACTTATCCGGTCGAGGTCACGTATCAGTTGCGCCGTCTGCCGGATATTCCCCCGACTCGAAGCCCCGAACACGATCGACTCGATCTGCTTCTGGCCGCAGACGTACTCCAGCGCCTCACGGGGTGATATCGCGCCGGACGCCAGCACCGACATCGCGATAGGCCGGAAGCGGCGTGTCGCGATCGTCTTTTCGTAGAGTTCCTTGCCGCCGCACATCCGGAAGGCGATCTTGTTGATGTTGGAACACACGATCGGATTGTCGACACCGGCCTTGTCCAGCACATCCAGGAGTCGAGGCAGGTTCATCGTGATGAAGCCCGGTTCGGCGTCGTACTTTTCCTTCACGTAGTCCGCGAAGTACTTGAACGCGTCGTCGAAACCGAGACCGAGCAGCAGATCGGTCACGACGTTCTGCAGGAAGATCACCGGCGTGCGCAGCCCGTGGAACATCTTCATCTCGGCGTCGATCAGCAACTGCGCGAGGCCCTCGACGTCCTTCTTCGCGAGCGACATGCCGCCCTTCAGCATGGCGCCGAGCTTGCCCTGCTCGGGCAGGAAGCGCTTGAGCGCCTCGATCATTCCGTATTCGGTCACCGCATTCGCGTACTTGTGGGCGTACGGCATGCACGGATAGAACTGGAAATCCGCGTACTTCTCCGGGTTCGCCCGCACGTGATCGCAGACCTCCGCGATACGCTCGTGTGTCGTGCACATGAAGACCTTGATGCCTTCCTCGTAGGCGATGTCGAGGACTTCCATGATCGCCTGCGTGTCCTTGAAGCGGACCGACTGCGCCCGCGCCTTCTCCTCCGACATGTGATTCACGCCGAAGAACTGGTTGTCACCGAAAAGAATCCGTTCCATATCTCACGCTCGAAGCTGTCTGGTTGTCGGCACCGGCAGTCGTCTGCCGATCGGGGGAATGCGCTGCGGAATCCGGATCAGGATCCCCTCACCCGCTTCCACCACGAACCTCCCTCCGCGGCCGGTTGCGCTGCACGCGCCGGGGCGCCGTCGTCCGACGCGTCGGCGCGCTGCGCATCGCGGAGGGTCATCCCCACCACGACATCCGCCTGAACGGCATCGCGGAACGAGCATCGCGTGTTCGGATCGCGCAACTGCACGTGCTTCACGAAGTGATCGACCTGTGCCGAATACTCCTCGCCCCGCAGGTAGAACCAGACCTCGTCCGTCAGCTCGGTCGTGTAGCGGGCATTCCATCCTTCGACGAGACCGAGTTCCGGCTTCGCGTCACCACGCAGGAAGACCTGCACCTCCTGACGATCCGCGTAGATGCGGCCCTCGGTTCCCCACAGCGTGACCTTCGTGGACATCTTGCGGTACGACTCGTCGGACCAGTTCGCTGCGAGCTGCGCCGACATGCCGTTGCCGTAGTACATCGACGCGTAGACCTCGTCCTCGACGTCCGACGAGAAGATCTTGTTGAGCACGGCACCGCGCACGTTCGAGGGCGGCCCGACCAGGTGATTCAGCAGGTCGAGACCATGGCAGGCGTAGTCGTAGAGACACCCACCGCCCTCGCTCTTGGACGTGCGCCACGTCGCGGGCTTCGGCCGAAGCACGACGGGGCCGTAGGCCTCGATGCGCGCGTGATGCAGCTTGCCGATCGCGTTGGCGTCGACGAGGCGCTTCACCTCCTCGAAGGCGCCGACGAAACGGTAGTGATAGCCGACCTGCGTGACCAACCCCTTGCGCTCGGCCAGTTCGGCCAGTTCCAGACCTTCCGCGGGGTCGAGCGAGAACGGCTTCTCGCAGAACACATGCTGGTTGCGGTCGAGCGCCGCGCGGACCATCGCGCCATGCGTCTTCGACGGGGTGGCGATCACGACAGCATCGAGCTGTTCCTGTTCGAGCAACTTGTTGTAGTCGGTGTACGGCTTGACCCCCGTGTACTTCTCGAGCGTGTCGAGGACATAGCCGACGGTGTCGCAGACCGCGACGAGTTCGACGTCGGGGTGGGGGCGGAACATGGCGAGATGGGACAAGCCCATCTTGCCGAGACCTACCATCGCGAGACGCACCCGCGCGGTCGTTCGAGACTCTGTCATAACTGACCTCCGAAGCCGGATTAGAAGTAGGTCGAGTGGAGCAGGACGATGACGCTTTCAGCGAGACAACTTCCTACTGCACATTCATTTCACTCGAGCAATGCACGTCGGATTCGCGCAATGAACTCGGCAGGGGCTGTCGCGGAAAGCGCCGGGGCGCCAACTTCCAGATTCGCCAGCGAAGCATCGAGCGCCGCGCCGAGATCGTCCTCGCGCAGGACCACGCGAATCCCCGGCTTCTGCGACAACCAACGCGCGGCATGCGCTTGATGATCAGTCGTGACCTCACGTCGCGCGGCATCCCGAGGAAGCAGCACCATCGGGCGACCGGCTTCGAGCGCCTTAAGCACAGTCCCCATCCCCGCATGGGCAACGACCAGCGAGGCTCGGCGCACGTGATCGGCGAACTCCCGGGACGAAAGTTTCCGAGCCCATCGACAAGCCGCGGGAATGTAAGAACCGTCGCCGATCTGCGCGAAGACATCATCGCGGCCTCGGGCCGCCGCCCATTCGTCGACCGCCGTCACGAGGCGATCGAACGGCATCATCGAACCGACAGTGAGAAAGATCACAACACCGCTCCGAAATATGCTGGACCGCCTGCCACTGCCAGGTGCGGCCACTGAGTGAGCCACACATCGGCAAACCGGCGTGCCCGCATGCCGGACGCCGACATCTGTTCGCAATTCGCGATCGAATCGATCCAGATGGTCCTGGCACGGAGCATCACCTTGGCGATCGCGAGCGTGAAAAAACCGGGCGCGGAACCTGTCGTGATCACGACTGCGGGCCGTTCTTTCAGAAGAATCCAGACGAGCTGCACGACCAGCCCGATCAGACCCACCTTGTCCCAGCGGGTGACATCGCGGATCACATGAAAACGGTGGCCTTGCACGTCTTCGGCATACAACCCGCTGACGCCCACGAACGAGACATCGAATCCTTCCAGCGCAGGCCGCAGTCGCTGCAGTTGAACCCAGTGACCACCACCTGAAGCAACAGCCAAAACTTTCCTCACATCAACCTCACCGATCTCTTGAGGTGAGCTGTTCTATTCGCGCGCGCAAAGGCTTCACTTGCC
>JAFDVT010000131.1 GCA_018268875.1 Acidobacteriota bacterium | reverse complement strand
CGACAGGCTCACCGGCTCGTCGTCTTTTCGCGCCTTGGAAATCGGCTTTTCCACTTCGGGATTGCGAGTGTCGAGCGAGTACAGCTTCACGCTATCGAGCGAAATGTCCGTGTGCTCTGTCGTGTAAAACCAACCGCGCCAGAACCAGTCCAGGTCCACGCCGGACGCATCTTCCATCGTGCGGAAAAAATCGGATGGCGTCGGCCGTTTGAACTTCCAGCGCCGGGCGTATTCGTGGAACGCAAAGTCGAACAGTTCGCGTCCAAGGATGGTTTCACGCAGGATATTCAGGCCCACTTCGGCTTTGTGGTAGGCGTTCGAACCCAGGTTGATGATTGTTTCCGAATTGGTCATGATCGGTTCCTGGATGTCGCTGGTCATGTAGTCGACGATGCTGCGCGGTTCGCCGCGGCGGGACGGGTACTTCTCCTCCCACTCCTGCTCGCTCAGGTATTGCAGGAACGAATTGATGCCTTCGTCGAGCCACGTCCACTGGCGTTCGTCGGAGTTCACCACCATGGGGAAGTAGTTGTGGCCGACCTCGTGGATAACCACCGAAATCAGGCCGTATTTGGTGCGTGAGGAATACGTCTTGTCTTCGAGCGGGCGAGGTCCGTTGAAGCAGATCATCGGGTATTCCATGCCGCCGTTCACCACGCCGTTGACGGAAATCGCGGTCGGGTACGGATACAGGAACGAGTAGCGCGAATAGGTGTTCAGCGTGTGGATGACGGCCTGTGTCGAATACTTTTCCCAAAGCGGATTGCCTTCCTTCGGGAAGAACGACATCGCCATGGTGTTGTGTCCGCCGGCCGTATGCAGTTGAGCATCCCAGATAAACTTGCGGCTGCTGGCGAACGCGAAATCGCGAACGTTCTGCGCATGGAAGACCCACGTCTTCTTGCCGGTGGGCTTGCTCTTTTCGTTCTCGATCGCCTCGGCTTCGGTGACGATCAGCACCGGCTTGGTGGCCTTTTTCGCCTGTTCGAGGCGTTCGCGCCACTTCGCCGTCAACACTTGCTGCGGATTCTGCAGGACACCGGTGGCGGCCACAACGTGGTCGTTCGGAACGGTGATTTCCACCTGATAATCGCCGAATTCCAAGGTAAATTCGCCCTGCCCGAGGAACTGCTTGTGCTGCCAGCCGTAGACGTCGTAGTAGGCGGCAAGACGCGGGAACCACTGCGCCATCGCGTACAGATAGTTGCCGTCCTTGGGGAAGAATTCGTAGCCGGTGCGCCCCGGCAGCCACTTGGAATTGGTGATGTTGTAATCCCACGCAACGTTGAAGACAACCTTGCCGCCCGGCAGCAACGGTTCCTTCAGGTCCACACGCATCATGGTTTTGACGATCGTGAACGGCAGTTTGCCACCCGCCGCGTCGGTGACGCTTTGGATGTTGTAGCCGCCGGGGAACGGGTCGCGCAGAAGGCCCGCGGCGGTGCGGAACGGAAGCTGCTTGAAGTTCGGCGCCGTGCGCGTGGTGATGGAATCCGAATTGGGATCCCAAATGTTTTGGTCCAACTGCAGCCAAAGATACGTCAGGGTATCCGGCGAGTTGTTGTGATACGTCACCGATTCAGAACCGGTCAACTTCTGGGCCGCGTCGTCGATCTCGACTTTGATCTTGTAGTCGGCTTTTTGTTGCCAATATTTGTGGCCGGGCGCGCCCGAAGCGGCGCGGTATTCGTTGGGCGTCGGAAAGACCTCTTCCATTTGCCGGAACTTGTCGATGGGGCTGTGCTTGGACTGTGCGAGCGCAAGGACGCCACCGGCGAGAACCGCCGCGGCGAGGTACTTCTTTACCATAGGGTCAATTTTAGCGGGGTCCCGGCCCCACATCCAAGTGCTGCTTCCGCGCTGGCCTGGTTAAGCGAGATTTCGAAGTAGCCGGAACTGCCGGCGATCAAAAAAGGTTCCTCGCCGTTTTCATAGGTCGTTGCCGTCCGGGTGATGGTGTGCGAACCGATTTTGAGCGACTTCGGGCGTCCCAGGCGGGAGGGCAGGTTGGTGATCAGGTTGCCGAAATGGTCGGCCTTCAGCACGAGGCCGGTCCAGCGTTTGGGACCGTCCTGCTTGGGTTCCAAGTCGATCACGACAGGATCGGTGATCGCGGGGCCGAAGGACTTGGGCTTTACTCCCGCGGCCAGGTGCGCGGCGCAAGGCGCAAAGATGTCGCGACCGTGAAACGTCGTGCTTTGCTCGCGAAGAAAGTACGCCGGATTTTCGAGTACGCGAACCTTGGGACGATCGAGAAAACTGAAGATGCCGTTGTCGGGTCCGATGAAATACTGGCTCTCGGCTTGCGCCAGAATCGGACGCCGTTGCGTGCCGACGCCGGGGTCGACCACCGCGACATGGACGGTGCCTTTGGGAAAGTAGCGGTAGGCCTGGGACAGCACAAAGGCGCCTTCCGCGATGTTGTGCGGCTTCACCAGATGACAGATGTCGACGACGTTCGCCTTGGGCGCGATGCCCGCGATGACGCCCTTCATCGTGCCGACAAAGTGGTCCGAAAGCCCGAAATCCGTAGTGAGGGTGATAACCGGCATGACTGGTAAAATTGAGTTGTGGATCGTTTTTACTTCGATCACAACGCGACAACCCCAGTATCTCCCGAGGTGATGGAGGCTTTCCTCCCCATGCTCACGGAGCAGTTTGGGAACGCGTCTTCGATCCATCATTTCGGGCAGACCGCCAAGCAGAAGCTGGAATCCGCGCGCCGGAATCTGGCGGCGTTGCTGCAATGCCATCCCACGGAGATCGTGTGGACCTCAGGCGGCACCGAATCCAACAACCTCGCGTTGTTTGGCGTGGACGGGCATGTGGTTACCACGGCCATTGAACATCCCGCGGTGTTGGAACCTTGTTCGCGCTTGAACGCGACCGTGGTTCGTGTGGGACCATCCTGCGTGGTCGACCCCGATGACGT
>JAFDVT010000130.1 GCA_018268875.1 Acidobacteriota bacterium | reverse complement strand
GTGCGTGACCTGCTCGCCAAAGCACTTTCCGACGCGTCCTAGATAGCATTGAGACTGTGCCGCAGGACCACCTCAAAAAATACGAGGAAAAACGCAGCTTCGACAAGACGCCGGGGCCTGGGCCTTCCGCGGAGGAGCTAGGCAAGGGGAACGTCTTCTGCGTCCAACGCCATGCCGCGTCGCGCCTGCATTACGACCTGCGCATCGAGGTGGACGGCGTCCTTGAATCCTGGGCTGTGCCGCAGGGACCTACGCTCGACCCAGCGGAAAAGCGCCTTGCCGTTCATGTCGAACCGCACCCGATCGAGTACGCGACGTTTGAAGGCAACATCCCCAAGGGACAGTACGGCGGCGGTTCCATGATGCTGTGGGACCTGGGTACGTACACACTGCTCGACGACAAGGTCTCCGCGCGCAAACAGATCGAACGCGGCGATTTCAAGTTCCGCCTGCATGGCCATAAGCTGAAGGGCGAGTTTGCTGTCGTCAAGATGAAAAAGTCCGAAAAGGGCAATGAATGGCTGCTCATCAAGAAGAAAGACGCGGCCGCGGTACCCAAGTGGAACGTGGACTCGGTCCCGCTATCGGTGGCCTCCGGGCGAACGCAGGACGAAATTGCGCATGAGATGCCGGCGCGTACGGCGAGGCCTGCGTCGACCAGTCCGGAACATCTCAGCGGTGCTGTGAAGTCGCCCGCGCCCACCAAGTTGGAATCCATGTTGTCCACCATTGGCGAACAGATTCCGTTCGGCAAGGATTGGCTGTTTGAGATCAAGTGGGACGGGGTTCGCGCGTTTGCCTGCATCGATTGCGACAAGGGTGCGACCAGCTTTTTTGGACGCCAGGGCAGCGCGATGAACACGCAGTACCCCGAGTTGATGGACTTGCACAAGTTCGTTCGCGCGCAGCATACGGCGATCCTCGACGGAGAAATCACGACGCTCGACGAGAACGGCCGCCCGTCGTTTCAAAAGCTGCAGCCTCGCATCATGACCGCCGATGCCGGGGCCGCCGCGACGTGGTCGCGCAAGCAGCCGGCATTGTATTTTGCCTTCGACCTGATCTACCTCGATGGGTACGATTTGCGGAACACGCCGCTTGTCGAGCGCAAGCGGATGCTGCAGTTGATCCTCGATCCCAACGCCGTGTTGAAGTATTCGGATCACTTCGACGTCAGCGGCGAACAGCTGTTCGAACTCGCAAAGCAGCAGGGCCTGGAAGGCATTATGGCCAAGCGGGCGCAGTCCAAATACAGCGGCGGACGCAGTAAGGACTGGCTGAAGTTCAAGGTCTTCAACGAACAGGAATTTGTCATCTGCGGTTACACAGATGGCGAGCGCGACTTTTTCGGCGCGTTGATCCTCGGCGTCTATCGCGACGATGGTTCATTGGCCTTCTGTGGACTCGTGGGCACGGGGTTCGACCGGCGGCTGATGGAAGACATCCACGCGAGGTTGCAGCCGCTTCGCGTACCCGATTGCCCGTTTGAAAAAGTCCCGAAAATCCCCGAAAAATGCCACTGGACGAAGCCGGAACTAGTGGCCACGGTTCGGTACCACTCGTGGACCATGGAGGATCGTTTGCGCGCGCCCGTGTTCGTGGGACTGCGCCCCGATGTGTACCCTGCGGACGCCACGATGTCGCCGCAAAAAGCGCCGGAACACGAACCGGTTGTCACCGGCAACAAGGAAACGTCGCTCAACGTCGAAGGCCATCGCGTCACGATCACGAATCCCGGCAAGCTGTACTATCCGGCTACCGACTGGAGCGAGGCTTATTACAAGCGCGACCTTGTCAACTATTACAACGACGTCGCGGACCTGCTGCTGCCGTATCTGGAAGACCGGCCCTTGTCGCTGCGCCGCTATCCCGAAGGCATCGAAGGCGAAGGGTTCTTTCAAAAGCACGCGGAAAAGGGGTTTCCGTCGTGGATGCGCGTGGAAACGATCCTTGCCGAAGACGGGCACGAACGCCAGCAGATCATCGGCGGCAGCAAGGCGGAACTTCTGACCCTTGCGAACATGGGTTGCATCGATCAGAACCCGTGGATGAGCCGCGTGCAGACCTTGGACAATCCGGACTTCATCCTGATCGACCTCGACCCGTATGAATGCGGGTTCGACAAGATTGTGGAGGCGGCGCACCTGGTGCGGCGCAAGCTGGAACTGCTCGAACTGGAATGTTACCCGAAGACCACCGGCGGCAACGGCATGCACTTGTACATACCGCTCGAACCTGTGTATTTGTACGAGCAATCGAAGGCGTTTTGCGAAATCATCGCGAGGATCGCGGCCGCGGAACGGCCGGATCTTTTCACGACGCCGAGGTCGGTGAACAAGCGTGAAAAGAATCGCGTGTACTTCGACTATCTGCAGAATGGCCGAGGCAAGACCATCTCCGCGCCGTATGTACCCCGCGCGCGGGCGGGAGCGACCGTCGCGACGCCGTTGGACTGGAGCGAAGTGACGCCGGGGTTGTCGCCGAGACAGTTCCACATTCGAAATGCGATGGCGCGGTTCGACCGTACGGGCGATCTGTTCGAAGGGACGCGCACGCGGCCGCAGCGCCTCGAAAATGCAATGGAACGCTTGCCGGCCCTGCTCGCGAACTCTACAAGGAAAGGCTAGATTTGGACTGTGTACGGAACTCGTACTGCAGGATCTCGACAGCGGCCATGGTGTCCGACACCGTGCGAACCACCTTCGCCTTGGCAACCAGTTTCAAAGGGCAGCTATTGTTCAACTGCGCCGGCCAACTGACGGCCAACTCCAAACGATGACCGGGCAGCAGCATCCGGTCGGTGTGGAACAGAATGCCCGTGCTGCTGATATTGATGGTCTTGCCTGTGCCGGGTTCTTCCGTGCCCTTGCGCGTGCTGAGGGCCCGGTAACGAACCTCCCGTTCAATCGGGAACCGGTCCGCGCTTCTGCGGTCTTCCGACTTGCCGCCGCCGCCGCTTCTCTTTTCTCTCGACATCCGTTCGTGCAACTTCTGCCTCCGCAATTATGTTCGCAGCCGCACTTTGGATGGCCAATAGAGTCGTGGTTGGAAAAAGGGGATAGTACTTGGGCGGGCTAACGCCCATCTCCGGGTACACTGTCGAAGTATGCGAATTCTCCTATGCACTCTCCTGTTGGTTGCCGGTTCCACCGCTGTGATGGGTCAGAAGAAGGCCGTCACACCGCCCGGTACGCCTCCCGGACGCCCCTTTAGTCCTGGAATTCTGACTTCCGACGGTACTCTCTATGTCGCTGGCCAGACTGGCAGTGATAGCAAGACCGGCAAGATTCCGGATTCGTTCGAAGACGAAGTGAGAAACACGCTCGACAACGTAGGCAAGGTACTTAAGACGGCGGGCTACGACTTTAAAGACGCCGTGTCCGTGCAGGTGTATCTCACTGATATGGAACTATTCAGCAGAATGAACACGGTGTATATGACGTACTTCCCCGAGCCTCGCCCTGTGCGTACGACCGTTGGAGTCGCCAAGCTCGTCGGCACGGCGCGGATCGAGATCACGGTTACGGCGAAGAAGTAAATACAGTCGCGCTCAATGCACGGCGGCGGCGCAGGTGCCGGGCTGGACTTCGCGAACCGGGCCGAACACCGGCCGGACCTTGGAGTACGCGCGGAGATGTTCGCCGACGACAAGGATGGGCGCATCCAGGTCGCGGTAAAACAGCGTCGGATGTACTGCATTGCCATCCAATTGGGCGGCCCGCACGAACGGTATGACATCCCGATTGTTGTGGGCGAGGAGCAGGAACGGGTTCCAGCCACTTCCCGGCGATGCGCGGTCGGCTGATCCGGCGGCAAGTCCATCGCGCAAGAGATTGCCGTTCGCGTCGTAGGTGGCCTGCAATCCGGATCCGTCGGGCCGCGGCGTCGAACGCATTTCGTACGCCGCGCCTGGATGGTACTGGTTCGAAATACGGCGGATGCTTGGCCAGAGGCGCGGCTGGCAGTTTTCCGGTTCTGGGTTGCCGCCTCCGGGCAGCAGCTTGCTGTACACCGGCGGCAGACCTTGTATCCAACCCACGTCCGCTTGCTCGGCGCGCAGCCAGACGTCAAAGTCCAGTGGTTCCGAGGGCGACGCCAGCCAGCAGCCCAAGCCTGCGACCGCGACCGCGGCCGCGCAGCCGAACAAGACGAGGGTGGTGGCCGATATCGGCTTCACGGTATTCACACGGCGGCGGCACGCATGGCGCCGGTTACCTCCGGATAGCGGAAGGCAAAGCCATGTTCCAACGGTACCTTGGGTAGAATCCGCTGCGACGCCAGCATAATCTGCGACATTTCGCCGAACAATAGCCGGAGGGCGAACTCCGGCACAGGCAGCGCGGAAGGGCGCGACAAGGCTTCGCCGAGCGCTTTGGCAAACACCTTGCCGGTGCAAGGCTCGGGCGCGACACCGTTCACCGGGCCGCGAACGTCCGCGTTATGCATCGCCCACAGGATCATTTCCACCAGATCGTCGCGATGGATCCACGACATCCATTGCTTGCCGTCGCCGATGGGTCCGCCGACGAACATCCGGAACGGCGGGATCATCGACTTCAACGCGCCTCCCGAATGATGCAGGACGATGCCCGTTCGCAGCAGGCAAGTCCGCACGCCGTGGCGTTCGGCTTCGAGCGCTTCGCGTTCCCACTCCACTGTGACGCTGGGCAGAAATCCGGAACCCGGCCCCGATTCCTCATCCAGCGTCTCGTTGCCGCGGTCGCCGTAGTATCCGATGGCCGACCCGCTCACGAGCACGGCGGGCTTTTGAACGGCCTGGGCGATCGCCCGCACGATCGCGCGCGTACCGTTGACGCGGCTGTCGCGAATCTTGCGCTTTACGTCGTCGTTCCAGCGTTGCGACACCGGTTCGCCGGCCAGATGGATCACCGCGCCGGAGCCTTCCACGGCTTCCACGGGTACCGTGTCCTTTTCGCTATCCCAACGATAGAAGCGATCCACATCGATCGGAGGTTTGTTGCGGCCGAGAACCACGAGCTCGTGCCGCTGGGCCATCAGACTTTCCACCAACGGGCGGCCAATCATTCCGGACGCGCCGGTCAATACGATCTTCATGCTGTTCGTGCCTTCCGTTCGAGGTATGCGATCTCGCGGATGTAGGCGTCGACGCCGGTTTTGCGCTTCATGCCGTCGAGCGACATCCAGCGGATCATGCCGAAGATGGGCCGCTCGGTCCACGGGCGGTCATGCAGGCCGAAACACCACAGGATGTTCGTGTAGGTGTTGGGGTCGCGCCCGTCGAGCGCGTAACGGTCGTGCAAGTACACCATCGTGTCGAACGCCTCGGCGTGCGACTTGGACCATTCGATGATTTTCTTGCCCCAATACATCCGGTAGTAGCCGTGAATCTTGCCTCGCAGCAGCAG
>JAFDVT010000012.1 GCA_018268875.1 Acidobacteriota bacterium | reverse complement strand
TCACCGCGGAGGCCGCGCACCGGTTCCAGCAATTGGCTGGTTACCTGATCTTTCCCGTGTCGCCGCTGCGTCCGCCGGGCGCGCGGGCGATTACGAACGGGATGGGCCAGCGCGACCTTTGGGCCTTGGGGATTTCAGGCGATCTGCCAATCATCACGGTTGCGATTCGCGATGAATCGGGCCTGAAACTGGTGCGCGAAATCATTTCGGCGCATGCGTACTGGCGTAGCCGCGGGTTCCAGGCGGACCTCGTGCTCCTGAATCAGGAAGCGGGCAGCTACGACCGGCCGCTGAACTTCGCGCTGCAGCGCTTGATCGACGCGCATACGCGGGAAGTGGGCGTCGACCGGCCAGGGGGCGTGTTCCTGCGGGACGCCTCGCAAATGACCGAACAGCAGCGCACGTTGCTGCTGAATAGCTCGCGCGCAGTATTGACCGGGGCTCGCGGCACGCTGGCTCTGCAACTTCCTGGCGTTCGCGAACCGGCGCCCTCGGCGTTTCCGTTCGTGCCGAACGGCGACTTCGGCGAGGAACCGTCGCCACCGCTGCCATTCCTGGAATTGGCGTACTTCAACGGCCTGGGCGGATTCCAGCCCGATGGCAGCGAATATGCCATCTATTTAGGCCCGGGAACCACTACGCCGGCCCCTTGGATCAACGTGATCGGTACGCCGGAATTCGGCTGCATCATCAGCGAAAGCGGCTTGGGCTGCACGTGGCGAGGCAATAGCCAGCAGAACCGCCTGACGACTTGGCAGAACGATCCGGTGAGCGATCCGGCGTCTGAGGCGATCTATATTCGCGACGAAGATAGCGGCAGCGTGTGGACGCCAACCGCGTTGCCGATTCGCGAAGACGACGCGTACCGCGCGAACCACGGGCAAGGCTACACGCGGTTCGAACATAATAGCCACGCGATCGGGCAGGAGCTTACGGTGTTCGTTCCGTTCGATGCCGATGGACCTCGCGACACGGTGAAGATTTACCGGCTACGGCTGCAGAATCATTCGTCGCGGCGGCGTACGTTGACCGTGACGTATTTTGCGGAATGGGTGCTCGGTTCGTTGCGGGAAGAGCAAGCGTCGCACATCAGCACGAGTTACGACGAAGCGTCCGGCGCGATCTTTGCGCGGCAATCGTGGTCGAACGCAACGGGCGCGACGGCGTTTGCGGCATCGGTTCCACGCGCGGCTTCGTACTCTGGAGATCGCGGGGCGTTTCTGGGGCGGAACGGCTTGCGTTCGAATCCCGCGGGCCTACGGCAGAAGCAGTTGAACAACCAGTGCGGCGGGGAAGCGGACCCGGCGGCGGTGCTGCAGGTTCCCGTCACGTTGCCCGTTGGTGGCGCGGTAGACGTGCTGTTCCTGCTGGGCGAAGGGGCCGACTTGCCGGCCGTGCGAGCGATACTCGGGAAGTACCAGACGGTTCCGGCCGTCGAGCAAGGTCTGTCCAACGCTCGCAATTGGTGGCACACGAAGCTAACGACCCTGCAGGTGAAGACGCCGGACCTCGCGGTGGACTTCCTGCTGAACCGCTGGCTGACGTATCAGACGTTGAGCTGCCGCTTCTGGGGGCGTTCCGCGATGTATCAATCGAGCGGCGCCTATGGGTTCCGCGACCAATTGCAGGATTCGCTGGCGTTGTTGCACGTCTCGCCGGAGTTGTCGCGCAATCACATCCTGCTTGCCTCGCAGCATCAGTTTGTCGAAGGCGACGTTCAACATTGGTGGCATCCGATATCCGGCATGGGCGTGCGGACACGTTGTTCGGACGACATGCTGTGGCTGCCGTATGTCGCGGCGAAGTACATCGCGTTTACCGGCGACAAAAAGCTGTGGGACGAAATGACAACCTTCCTCGAAGGACCGTTGCTCGAACCGCATCAGCAGGAACATCTGTTCACGCCGGGTACGTCGGTGGAGCGAGGCACGATCTGGGACCATTGCCGTCGCGCGATCGACAACGCGTGGCGCATCGGCCAGCATGGCATTCCGCTGATGGGCAACGGCGATTGGAACGACGGCATGAATATGGTCGGTCATGAAGGACGCGGGGAAAGCGTGTGGATGGCCTGGTGGCTGATCACCGTGCTGCGTATGTACAGCAAACTCGCGGCGTCCAAAGGCGAGGCTGAATGGGCGGCGCAGTGCGAGCAAAGAGCCGTGCAGCTTGGCGAGGCCGTGGAGCGGCATTGCTGGGACGGCCAGTGGTACCTGCGCGCATTCTTCGACGATGGATCGCCATTGGGCTCGCACGTCAACGCGGAAGCGCGGATCGACTCGTTGCCGCAGTCCTGGGCGGTGATCTCAGGCGCCGGCGATCCGCAACGGACGCGTACGGCGATGGAAAGCGCCAACCGCGAACTGGTGAGCGACCAGGATTGCGTGGTCAAGCTGTTTACGCCGCCGTTCAATACTTCGAAGCCGCATCCGGGCTACATCATGGGCTACCCGCCGGGCATTCGGGAAAATGGCGGACAGTATACGCATGGTTCGCTGTGGCTGGCGTTGGCGTGGGCTCGCCTGCGGAATGGCGAACAGGCGGTACGGCTGATGCAGATCATGAATCCGGTGTTGCACTGCCGGACTCCCAAGGACGTCGCGCGCTACCGTGGCGAGCCGTATGTGTCGGCGGCCGATGTCTACACGAGTTCCTTGCAGATGGGGCGCGCGGGCTGGACTTGGTACACGGGCTCCGGCGGGTGGATGTACCGGATCTGGATCGAAGAAGTTCTGGGCCTGGAACAGATCGGCAATGCTCTGGCGCTTCATCCGGTGATTCCAGCGTCGTGGCCGGGCTTCAAAGCGTGGTTTCGCTTCGGCAAGTCGACGATGTACCACATCGAAGTGATGCGGGGTGACGCGCAGCAATCGAAGCTCGAGTTGGACGGGCGCCCGGTGCAGGGCGAAAGCGTTCCTCTGGTGAGCGACGGGCGAGACCACAAGGTTACGCTCGTGCTCGGCGCCGCGGCGCAAAAACAAGAAGGAGAGCAGCCGGCTCCTCGAAAAGAACTGGCTGCTCCCCGCTCTTAAATCAGAAGTAATACTTCAGAGCGAACTGAATCTGCCGCAACTGGCTGGTGGAACGGATACGGCCGAAGGAAACGGCCGGGTTCGCACCCTGGCTGCCCCAAGCCGCCGAAGGACGTCCCCATGCCGGATGGTTGGGCGCGTTGAACATCTCCATGCGAAATTGCAGGCGATGTTTTTCGGAGATCCGGAAGTCCTTCATCGTGGAGAAATCGAGATTCCACGTGGAAGGCGCAATCAGGTTGTTGCGGCTGCAGGTGCCGAACTGTCCGGCGACGGTGTTGGTGAACGCCTCGCGGACGAAGTAGCGATCAGACGTCGGGTTGTCGGCCACCGGATTCACGCCCGCCACGCAATTGAGGCGGTTCGAATGCGGGAAGCCTGCGCCCATGCCTGCCGAGTCCCAGGATTCCGTGACGATCGACGATCCGCTTTGCGCAACCGCGATGGTGCTGAGTTGCCAGCCTCCGAGAACCTGATTGACGACCGCGTTCTGGTTCAGCCAGCGCTGCCCTTTGCCGAATGGCAACGGGTACAGGATCGACGCCACAAGCCGCTGCGGGATGTTGTAGCCGGACGGGCCGTAGTCGCAGGACCGGCAACGCTGGTTTTCCAGCGTGAAGTCCGCGCCGGTGCCTCGAATGGCGCTGTTTTCGTCTAAAGCCTTAGACCACGTGTAGCTGACCAGCGTCGTGAGACCCGATGAAAAACGTTGCGATAACTTCGCGCTGAAGGCGTTGTAATTGGCGATGGCGGAGGCGGTGAGCCACTGGATGCCGTGCCATTCGGGGTACGGTTCGCGAGCGTCAAACGTAGTGATGCCGGGGATGGGCGCGTTGGCGTTGACGAGCATCGCCACCTTGCGCGCCTGGTTGCCGGTGTAACCGAGTTCGAGTGTGGAACTCTTGCCGAGCGACCGCTGCACGTTCAACAGGTACTGCATTGTGTACGTGTTCGGAAGGTCGTAATCGGCGCCCCACGTGAGGCCGGGCGCGAAACGAACGGGGAGTTGGCTGGTGTTGATGAAGTTCTGGTAGGTGAGCGAAGGAACGGCCTGCAGGTCGATGACCGGGTTGGCGCGTCCGCCGGTGGCGCGGTTCATGTCGAAGATCGAATTCTTGCTTTCCTGCGAATAGAAGAATCCGACGCCGGCGCGAATGGACCATTGCGCCGAGGGGCTGTAGGCGATGCCCACGCGCGGCGCGAAGTTGTTCCGGTCGGTGCGGATCATGCGCGAACCCAGGCGTCCGTCTCGGGCGAGCGTCACTGGGCCGGTGAAGCGGAAGTCGAGGCCTTCGTAAAAGTCCCCGCTGCCGGTACGGACGAACACCGGATGCTTGGCGGCATTGGGTTCGCTGGCGTAGCCGGGCAGGGCCTGTTGCAGCTGGAAGTTGGGCTGCAGTCCGAATTTGTCGAGCAGCGGCGGGGCCACTTCCCAACGCAGGCCGAGGCTCAGCGTCAGCTTGGGGCTTACCTTATACGTGTCGTCCACATAAAAGCCGAGTTCGCTGTTGCGGAAGTTGCTGCGGGCCAGGGCCACGGCGCTCTCGATGACGCTGGGGTGGCCAAGCAAAAGGTCCGCGCCGTTGTAACCGCCGGCCTGCGTATTGGCGTTGCCGGTGAAGGCGCCGTTGAACGTAAAGCGGCCGCGCGCGAACTCATTGCCGATCTGCAGGAACTTGTTATAGCGCCAGTCTCCACCGAAGCGGACGGTGTGCTTGCCTGCCACCCAGGAGAAGTTGTCCACAACCTGGAACACCTGGTTATCGATCGTGAACGGCCCGTTGGCATCGTTGCCGAACGTGCTGAGCGTACTGCCGCTCATGCTGATGTTCGGGATGCCCCAGGAGTTGGGATCGGTGATCTTGACGGGCGTTCCCATTTCCTCATTCACATTGCGGACGCCCGAAAGCTGCTGGCTGATGTTGTTGTAAATCGAGTTATAGCCAAAGCGGAATTCGTTCACCTTGGACGATGAGAAGACGCGCGTGTTCGCAAGCACCCACTGGCTGGCGCGCGTGTACAGGATCGTTCCGTTCAACTGTACGCCGGGCGTTACGGTGAGCTCGTCGGTCCAGCTATAGCGGCCGAACCACTGCGATTGCGCGCTTTCGTTGAAGTCGATGCGGCCTGTGAACTGATCCTTGTCGACCGGCGTCTTTGCCAGGTACTGATAGTTACGCGTGGGCAGGCCGGTTTGCTGGATGTTCGCCGCGGGCATGAAGTCGCGCACAAGAAGTACACCGGCGGGGTTGAAGCGGCTCACCGGAATCTGGTTGCCGGCAAACGGCGCGGATGTGATGGTGGAGCCGTCGCGGACACGAGTGAGCGGGTCCTGCAACTGCGTCGCAACGGCGGAGAAATCGCCGCGGCGCATCGGGTCGGTCATCGTCGTGAAGAAGTTGGTATCGGTGCGGCGGGACTTGAAGCCTTCAAAGTTCGCCATGAAGAACAGCTTGTCGCGGCCATTCAGGATCTTGGGAATCCACACGGGTCCGGCAAGAGTGCCGCCATATTGGTTCTGACGGTACGGCTGCTTGAGGGGCGCGGTTTGGTTGGGGCTTTCGGGATCCTTAAAAAAGTACGGCCTGGCGTCGAACTTGTCGTTGCGCAGAAATTCAAATGCGGAGCCGTGAAATTCGTTGGAACCGCCTTTGGTCGACACGTTGATCTGACCCGCGCCACGGCCGAATTCGGCGGGATAGATGCCGCTTTGCACCTTGAATTCCTGTAGCGCTTCGACGGACGGCAGCACGATGTAGAGATTGAAGTTGATGTCGGTGTTGGTGATGCCGTCCAGCGTGTAATTGCTCCAGGTGGACCTTGCGCCCGCGACTGACATCGTCAAACCGGCGCGGGTTCCGCCTTGGCGGGCGGCGATCTGTCCCGGCGGGTTGAAGCCGAACGTGACGTTGGGACTCAGCGCCACAAGGCTGAAGAAATTGCGGCCATTCAACGGCAAATCCGTGATACGCCGTTGTTCCACCACCGTGCCGACAGTCGCGTTTTCGGTGGTCAACAGCTGCGCGTTGGCGCTGACCTCGATGGTTTCGGTGACTTGCCCGACCTGCATTTCAAAGTCGACGCGCGCGGTCTGTTGGACTTGTAGTTCGACGCCGTTTCGGGCCGAGGATTTGAAGCCCGTCTTTTCGGCCTTGACGTCGTATACGCCCGGGTTGAGGGCTGGAATGGTATAAATGCCTTCGCTATTGGTACTGGCGGTTCGAACGCCATTGGTGGCGACATTCCGAACCGTAATCGCCGCATCGGCCACGGCCGCGCCGGAACTATCTTTTACTTCGCCGGTAAATGTTCCGAGCGTTTGGGCCCGGAGGCCGGTGGGCGCGAAACACAACAGACCCGCCGCGACGGCGTAAAGCAGCCGCGAATCGAAAACACGCATGATGTCCTCCCAAGCCGCGCAACCTGCGGCTCACACATATCGATCTTGAACACTGCAATCGCTGCTATCCGGCAGATTCGCCTCCGCCTGGACCGGTCTTGCTAAGGTGAGGCGAATCTTATCACGGATTGGGAGGCAGTTAAAGATGGATTACAGTCGGCGTGGGTTCTGACGTTGCGCGCAGGCGTCAGGAAAAGAGGAAGTGAAAATAGTCAGGCGCGGAGCGATAGATCAGATACAGGATCAGGATGGCGCCTCGCATGATCCACTTCACCTTGTTGGGATCGGTGGGGAACTTCTTGAGCAAGGCCAGTGTAACGGCCGCCGTCAACGTTGTCGCGATCAGGCTGATTGCCGCGGCTTTTGCGGCTACATGAGGCGCGGGCCAACCGGCCCCGGTCCACGCCAAGCCCAAAGCGAGGCTAACAGCGGTGATGCCGAAGGCGATCAATACCGATGGCAGCAGTTTGCGAAGCCGCAGAGCCACCGGACTGACGAACACGATGGCGAGGCAGGCCATGGGCACCAGAATCGACGGATATAGCATCGCCGAGCCGAGGCGCGTCGCAAGAAAAAGGCTGATGGCCAGGATTCCAACCGATTGCAGCAACACCGCGCGAAAGTTCATGACGTCAGGTGCGCATCCTCGAAACGAAGTAAAGTCCCGCGAGCGAGAACAGGCCATCCGGAGCCCAGGCCGCGAGCGACGGCGGAAGCTGATTGAGGTTGCCCACCTGTTCGAAAAGCTGATTCAGCGCGATGTAGGCGATCGCGATGGCGAAGCTGATTCCGACGGCGGCCATCGCTCCCCGGGACGCGCTCCGGAATGCGAACGGAATGCTGATCAGGCCCATGATCAGCGCAAATAGAGGCACCGAGAACTTCTTGTGGAACTGTACGCGCAGTTGAACAGTGTCAAAGCCGCGCTGCGTCAACTCCGCGATGTAATGCTGGAGTTCTTCATAGTTCATCTGCTTGCCTTGCTTCACTTCCTTGAGGAAGTAGTCCGGCGCTTCCACGAGTTCGCCGAATGTGCGCGCTTCACCGCGGAAGGAATCGTAGCCGGTTTCCTTGTTGCCGTCGAAGTCGTGACGCCAGCCGTCCTGAAACACCCAGCGCTTTAACGACGGTTCCCAACGTGCCTTTTGCGCCGCGATGTGACGTTTGAGCTTGGCGGTTTTCCAGTCGATTTCAAAGACGTTGACGTCGAGCATCGCGCTTTCGCGCGGATCGAAGTAGCGGTAATAGTAGATGCGCCCGTCGAGGCCGGCCACCCATTGCTGATCGGGCCGCAGGTAGGTTTGCACGGCGCGGCCCTTGATTTCGTTGCGAATGCCGTCCTGAATGCGGTTCGCGCCGGGGATGTAGAAATGGTCGAACGCAAACAGTCCGCCGCTGAAGACGCCGGCGACAATCAGGATCGGCGCAGCGAGGCGAAAGACGCTTACGCCGCAGGCCTTGAAAGCCGTTACTTCATTGGATTTCGAAAGTACGCCGAAGGTGACGAGAACGCTGACCAGCACGCTGATGGGCGCGTAGTCGTACAGGAATTTTGGCGTCAGAAAGAACAGATATTGGAAGACGCGGTTGAGCGGAATCTGATTGCGGATGATGTCGCTCAAGAGTTCGAAGAAGGTGTAAACGTGCGACACCATCACAAACGAAAACAGCACCACGGCAAACCAGAACAGGAACCCGGAGACGACATAGGTGTCGATCAACTGGGGCAGAAAGATCAGGCGGCGCGTGCGTCCAACGGTCTTCTGGCGGGCGACGGTGGGGGAAACGGCGCGTCCGATGGCGCTGCCGGTTCTGGAAAAGACGCGGCGGAAAAAGCCGAAAAGGTCGCGATCACCAGGGGTTTCGAGGCGAATCAGCAGAACGATACCGATCAATGCGAACAGCATGTTCGGCATCCAGACGGCGAGCTCCACGGGTACGCGACCCTGCCTTGCGATGTTCATCATGCCGATTTGCGCCATGTAGTACGCAAACGCGAGCGATAAAGTCATGAGGAACGCGGAGGACTTGGAGGCGCGTCTTGTCGAGACGCCAAGCGGAATGCCAACCAGCGCTAGAAGAACACAGGCCACAGGTAGCGACAGGCGTTTCTGAATTTCGATGCGAGCTTCGGTCATCGCCTGTTTCGGCACCTCCGCCGCGTTGGGGTTCCGGTAAACGAAACGCCACAGCGGTACGGAATCCATTTCGAGTTCGGGATGGCGAGTGCGGAATTCGCCCGGTTTTTCCGCTTCCAAGATGCGTTCTGTCGAAGGGCTGACGCTGAAGCGATACTGCGTGCCGGACACTTCGTAGGTGGCGTTATTTTGAATGGAAAGTTGAATTCGGTTGCGTGCCGGATCGGGCCGTGCGAGGGCGCTGAGCGCGAGTATCACCTTGGGCGCGGTGAGCACCGGCAGGTCTGGATCTTCCGCCGGGGCGAGTTCCGCAACTTCCGGTAGCTTGGCGACGGCGGAAGGCTGCTCGGCGATGAAGACCTCCCGCCAACGCGTGACGTTGCCGGGTACCGGCGTCACTTCGCCGACGTACAGCACCATCTTCTGATCCTGAAATTGCTCGGCAAAGATACGCGGCTGCACTTCGGCCGTGAGTTGCGATGCGGCGAGCTTGGCGGTCATCCGGTTGGCTTCGCGATAGGCCCAAGGCGTGAGCCATAACGACGCGGCGGCCGTTGCCATCATTGCCAGAAACGCGACAGCCAATGCGGGGGCGGCGATGCGGCGTCCGGAAATGCCCGCCGATCGCATGGCGGTTACTTCGCCGTCGCTCGACAAGCGGCTGAGGCCGATCAACACGCCGACCAACACTCCCAACGGCACGGTGTTCGGCAATACGAAAGGAATGGCAAGCGCGACCATCAGCAGCACCGTAGACGCGGGCGCGGCCGTGCGGACGAGCAGCGAAAACAGATCACCACCCAGACTGCGCAGCAGAAGGATGGTGGTGAACAGCGTGATGCCAATGATGGCGGCGGCGGCGATCTCCTTGAAGATCGCGCGGGTCAACAGGCGCATCTATTTCCTATTGTCGCGCGCTAGCCTGAAAGTTGCGTCCCTGGAAAAGTCTGCTTCTTTTTGTCGCGTTTATCGTCTACGCGTCGTTCTATCCGTTCGCCTTCAGCGCGCCTCGCTGGCAGGCCGCCATGCAGGGCCCGGTATTGGAGTGGTTGCGATTCACGCGAACCGGCGCGGGCGACATGATCGCCAACGTCGCGGCTTATATCCCGATTGGACTGTTGCTGCGGCTTTGTCTGCGCGAAGGCCTCAAAGGCTTCGGAATTACGGTGCTGTCTGGGCTCGCGCTGTCGGTCCTCGTGGAGGTTCTGCAGAACACCACCCGGCATCGCGACCCCAGCTATATCGATGTCGAAATGAATACCGCCGGAACACTGGTGGGCGCATTGATCGCGACATGGTTCCGGAAGCCGCTGCTCAAGGCGAAGTTCCTGCCGCGGATGCCTTGGGCCGTGTCGATCCTGCTGGTGTTGTGGCTTGGGATTCACGCGGCGCCGCTCGTTCCGGCGTTGGAAATGTCCACGGTTCGCAATAATCTCGCTGGTCTCACGCCGTTTCGATTCACGTTCGAACGGTTGACGCGATGGGCGGCCTGTTACATGATCTTCGCCGAGTTGATGCGCGCGCTTGCGTCGCCGAAACGGTTCGGGCTGTGGCTGGTGTCGGGCATCGCGTTCACGTACGCTTGCCGATTGCTGATCCTTGGCCAGACGCTGGGATGGGACGAAATTCTGGGTACGGCGGTGGCGCTGCCGTTGGTGTTGATCGCGCCGCGCACGGGCAAGCCGGCTTGGATGGTGCTGTTGGTGCTCATTGCGGGCTCGGGCCTCGCGCCGTTCCGCTTCGACGCGATCGAGCGGCAGCCGTTCCACTGGGTGCAGTTCGACACCTACACCGATCTGTTGAGCAAGGCGTTTCTGGCGATCGGCGCGTCCTGGGCCGGATATCGCGCGGGTTTGGGCCGCGTGACAAGCGTCGTGTCGGCGGCCGCCGTTCTAGGCGCGATTGAATTTTCCCAAGCCTACATGAGCACCGCGACGCGTGTTCCCGAATACGCCGACCCGCTGCTGGCGCTGTCTGCCATACTGATTCTCGAAAGGAAATAACACGTTGCGCTATTTCGTATTGCTGCCGTT
>JAFDVT010000129.1 GCA_018268875.1 Acidobacteriota bacterium | reverse complement strand
GGGCACCGGGCAACCGGGATTTTCAGGCGACGGCGGACCGGCGTTGCAGGCGCAGTTCAAGCAGCCGCACAGCATCGTGTTCGACCCGCAGGGCCGGTTGCTGGTGTGCGACATCGGCAATCAGCGCATCCGGCGGATTGATTTGAAAACCGGGATCATCGAAACGCTCGGCGAACCGATGAAGGGGCCTCGCGCCATCGACTTCGACAAGCACGGCACACTGTGGCTGGCGCTGCGCGAAGGCAACATGGTGATGAAGCTGGAAAACGGCAAGTGGCAAGCCGTCGCCGGGACGGGCGAAAAGGGCTACACCGACGGGGTCGCGCGCGAGGCGAAATTAAACGGACCCAAGGGCATCGCCTGCGCACCGGATGGAACCGTGTACATCGCCGATACCGAGAATCATTGCGTGCGGCGGATCGATCCCAAGACGGGTACGATTACGACAGTCGCCAAAGGCATGAAGCGGCCGCACGGCGTGTTTGTGGACCGCAAAGGCACGATCTATGTCGGCGATAGCGAGAACCACCGCGTGACGGTTATTCCAGGCCCATCTGCGAAAGACGGTACCGCAAGGCATTACGAGTAAGGCCGAGCAAACGCGCGGCCTGGCTCTTGTTGCCGTTGGCGCGCTTTAACGCTTCGCGAATGAGCGACTGTTCGTGTTCTTCGAGCGACACGCCTTCGGGCAGAAAGCCGTCGCCGGGGGCGAGCGCCTTGGCGCGGTTGGGCGACACATCGAGCTTGATGTCGTTGGCGTGGATCACCTGCGTCGAGGCCAGCACCAGCGAACGTTCGACGACGTTTTGCAGTTCGCGCACGTTGCCCGGCCAGTAATAACCGACCAGCTTTTGCATCGCGTCGTCGCCAATGGTTTCGGCGGGGCTTCCCATTTCCTTGGCCAGCTTGCGAACAAAGAATTCAGCCAGCGCGGGGATGTCTTCCTTGCGCTCGCGAAGCGGCGGAACGTCGATGGGCATCACGTTCAGGCGATAGTACAGATCCTCGCGAAAGGTGCCTTCTTCGAGGGCCGCGCGCAAGTCTACGTTCGTCGCCGCGACGACGCGAACGTCGATCTGCCGGGTCTTGTTGCTGCCCAGGCGTTCGAACTCGCGTTCCTGCAAAATGCGCAGCAATTTGACCTGAATCGTCGCTGGAACATCGCCGATCTCATCCAGAAAAACGGTTCCCGTATCGGCCTGTTCGAACTTGCCCGGCTTGGTGATGTTGGCTCCGGTGAACGCGCCTTTTTCGTAGCCGAACAGTTCGCTTTCCATCAGGTTTTCCGGGATGGACGTGCAGTTGATCTTGACGAAAGGCCGGTCACGACGCGGCGAGTTCTGATGGATCGCGCGGGCGATCATGTCTTTGCCGACGCCGCTTTCGCCGCACAACAAGACAGTCGCGCGAGTGGGCGCGACGCGCATCACGGTGCCGAAAATTTCCTGCATCGCGGGACTGCGGCCGATCATGTTGCCGATCTGGTATTTGTGACCCAGCGCTTCCTTCAACTGGCGGTTTTCATCGCGCAGGGCGCGGACTTCCAGCGCTTTTTCGACCACGGTCTGGAGATGGTCGAAGGAGAAGGGCTTGGGCAGAAAGTCGTTGGCGCCGGCCTTCATGGCGTCGACGGCGTTCTCAACGGTGCCTACGGCGGTCATCACAACAACCGGTGTGGGCAGGTCCTGTTCGCGAATCTTGCGGATGAAGTCGATGCCGGTCATGCCGGGGAGCAGGACGTCGGTGAGGATCAGGTCGGCGTCGCCGGCGAGCGACAGGGCCTCTTCAGCGGTGGCGGCTTTCAATATCTGATAGCCCGCGCCCATCAATTGCAGTTCCAGTACGCGGCGCAGTTTTTCTTCGTCTTCAATAATGAGGATGATGGGCTTACTCATCGCGGAGCACCTCCAGCGGCTTCTGGCCGAGAATACGCGCACTGGCGAGCCACCCCGCGGCGTTGGCGAGCAGTGCTGTCGATAGGACGGCTACAACCACGGGAAGCGTTGCAAAGCCCGCGTCCGATTCCCACACGCGCTTCAGCATGAATGCCGAGAAACCGGCGCCGAGCAGGCCGCCCATCAATCCCGCGACCGCGCCGAGCACGAGAAATTCCACGGAAAAGATGCCGGCGATGCGGCGTCGTGTGCCGCCCAAAGTCTTGAGGATCACGACCTCGCGAATGCGGCGAAAGCGCGTCCCGGCGACGCTCGACGCCAGCACGATGACACCGGCGAGGATCGCGAAGACGGAAAGAAAACGGATGACCAGCGCGGCCTGGTCGACCACTTCCTGGATGATCGCCAGAGCTTCCGCGATGTTGACCACGGTGACGGTTGGGTACTGTTCAAAGGCGGCGCGCTGCAAAAGCGCGACCTTGGACGCTTCGACGCGAACACCGCCGTAGTAGATCGCGGGGAGGCCGGCCAGCGTTTGCGGCGTGAACGTGAACTCGCTCATGCCGCCCATGCGGAAGCCCTCCGTACGATAGAGCGCAGCGACCTTGGCGCGAAACGGTTTGCCGTTGGC
>JAFDVT010000128.1 GCA_018268875.1 Acidobacteriota bacterium | reverse complement strand
TACGAGTTCCGGCCCGGGCAACTGGAGATGGCCGAGGCTGTCGAGGCCGCGATCGAGGATCGCAAACACCTGATTGTCGAGGCGGGTACGGGGACGGGCAAGACGCTCGCGTACCTGGTGCCGGCGATCCTGTCCGGCAAGCGCATCGTCGTGTCGACGGGTACCAAAAATTTGCAGGAACAGCTGTTTTACAAGGACATTCCGTTCCTGCAGCAGCATTTTGAGCGGGAGATTCGCGTCTGCCTGATGAAGGGCCGCGCGAGCTTCGCCTGCCGCCAGAAGATTTACGACGCGGAAAAAGAGCCGATCCTGACGGGGATGGAAGAGGTCAGCGACTTCAAGATCATCCGCGAATGGGAGCGCACCACCGAAACCGGCGACCGCGCGGAGATCCTGCAACTGCCGGAGGATTCGACGGTGTGGGCCAAGGTGGACGCGCGCCGCGACACCTGCACCGGGCAGAAGTGCATGCAGTTCGAACGCTGCTTTCTGACGCAGATGCACCAGCGGGCGGCGGCGAGCGACATTCTGATCGTCAATCACCATTTGTTCTTTGCGGACCTCGCGGTGAAGGAAGAAGATTTTGGCGGCATCATTCCCGACTACGCCGCCGTGATCTTTGACGAAGCGCACGAGATCGAAGAGGTTGCGGGCAGCTATTTCGGCGCGGGGATCAGCAATTTTCAGGTTCTGGACCTGCTGCGCGACATCAGCGCGCTGGCCCGCCGCAAGCTGTTCGATTCGCCGGATCTGACCAGCGCGATCATCCAGACGCAGGACCTTTCGGATCAGTTTTTCGCCCTGTTTCCGCGCGTCGAAGGACGTTCCGGGTTCTCGTCGCAGGCGGCGTTCCTCGAACAGAACGGCGATGCGTACCGGGGGCTGCTGATGGGCATGGATCTGCTCGAAAGCAACCTCAGCCTGGTGCACGACGCGCCGGAGGAACTGATTCCGCTGGTGCGGAGGCTGCGGTTCCTGCGCGACACGGTGAAGTTCTGGATGGAGAGCAACACGCGCGAGCTGGTGTACTGGATCGAGCGGCGCGGCAAGAACGGCATCTATCTGCAGGCCACGCCGATTGATGTGTCGAAGCTCCTGGCGGAAAAGCTGTTCGAGCAGATGGACACGGTGATTCTGACGTCGGCGACCATTGCCGTCCAGGGATCGTTCGACTTTGCGCAGAAACGGCTGGGGTTAAAGAACAACCGTTCGGCGCTCGTGCACAGCCATTTCGACTATCAGAAACAGGCGCTGCTGTACATCCCGCAGCATCTGCCGGACCCGCGCAGCCAGGGGTTCACGGCGGCGGCGGCGGATGAAATCGTGGATCTGCTCGAATTCAGCGAGGGGCGTGCGTTCGTGCTATTCACCAGCTACGCGCAGATGAAGCAGGTGTACGACCGGGTGTCGTTCCGCCTGCCGTACGAAATGCTGCTGCAGGGTACGGCGCCGCGGACGGCGTTGCTCGAACAGTTCAAAAGTACGCCGAATTGCGTGCTGTTTGCGACCTCGGCGTTCTGGCAGGGCGTCGACGTGCCGGGCGACCAGTTGTCGTGCGTTATCATTGATAAGCTGCCGTTTGCGGCGCCGTCGGACCCGATTGTGGAGGCTCGCGTGGCGCTGATTCGGGAACAGGGCGGCAACCCGTTTTACGACTACCAGATCCCGCAGGCGGCGATCGCGTTGAAACAGGGGTTCGGGCGCCTGATCCGCAGCAAGACGGATCGTGGACTGCTGGCGCTGCTCGACCATCGCATCACGAGCCAACGTTACGGGCAGATCTTTTTCGATAGCCTGCCGGATTATTCGTTCACCATCAAGAAGCCGGAAGTGGAGAAGTTTTTCGAATGTTCGAAGTAAGCGTGGAAGCGGGATTCGCCGCGGCCCACCAGTTGCGCAATTACCGCGGCAAGTGTGAGAACCTGCACGGTCACAACTACAAAGTGCAGGTGACCGTGGAAGGCGAAGAATTGGCGTCCAACGGCCTTCTCGCCGACTTCACCGAGTTGAAGGGCGCGCTGCGCGAGATCACCGAGTTCCTGGATCACAAGTTCCTGAACGAGATTGAGCCGTTTACGGTGATCAATCCGTCGGCGGAGAATGTGGCGAAGTACATCGCGGACCGGTTGCAGACGCAGTTGGACGCGGGCACGTCGGAAGTGCCGGTGTTCATCGCCGCGGTGAAGGTTTGGGAAACCGACACAAGCACGGCAACCTACCGTCCAAAGCGCTAATGTAGAGCGTGGACATTTCGTCGATCCGGGACCGGGCGCTGGCCTTTCGAGAAAAACTGGGCGCGGTGAAGCGGTCGACGGACCTGAGCGATCTGGCCGACGCCGGTTGGTACCCGTTCGACACCCTCAATTGTTTTGCCATCCTGGACCGCTTTCTGCGGGGCCGCCAGCAGCGTGAGTTGCTGTCGCTGGCCGCGGGCGAGCCCATTCTGGATCTTGGTTGCGGCGACGGCGACCTGTCGTTTTTCCTGGAAACGATTGCGCCGGATTCGGCCATCCACACGATGGATTTTCCATCCTCGAACCACAACGGCATGGGCGGCGTGTACCGCTTGCGCCACGTGTTGGAGTCGCGCATCCACATCGAGCCGGTGAACCTGGATCAGCAATTCGTGCTGCCGCAGACTCGCTACGGGCTGACGTTCTTTCTGGGCGTCCTGTATCACCTGAAAAATCCAATTTATGTGCTGGAACAGTTGTCCGAGCATTCGCGGTACTGCGTGTTCAGCACCAAGATCAGCAACGACGCGGGGTCGACGGCGCGCTTGCTCGATACGCCCGAAGACGAGACCAATTTCTGGGAGTTTTCGAAGACCGGCCTCGAGCGGCTGTTGCAACGCTGCGGGTGGACGGTCGCGCAGTACGAACTGGTGACCGACCCCAAGGACGGGCATCCGAACAGCCGTTATTACGCGCTGCTGAAGAGTTACTGGGCGGACGAGGATCCGATTCTGTCGCTTGGCGACGGTTGGCATGCCACCGAACATCAGGCGTGGCGCTGGACGGCGAGGTCGTTCGCGGCGACACTGCGGCGCGGTGCCGGGGCGGCGAATGTGGAGTTGCGGTTCCACCTACCGGAACCTGTTGTGGAGGCCTTGGGTCCTGTGACGATGACGGCGTACGCCGGCGCGGACAGGCTGGGTTCCGCAACGTTTGCCGAGGCTGGGGAACACTTGTTCTCAGTACCCTTGGCGGGGCCCGTCGGGTCGCAGGTGGAGGTCCGCTGGGAGTTGGACAAAGCGTACCCGCCGTCGCTGTCCGATCCTCGCGAACTGGGCGTGCAGGTTTGCTTTGCGAGGTCCGAAGGGCAACCGGCGCCGATGCGCGTGTACTAAGTCTTTGTCTTCTTTTTCGGGACGACGATGGTCACGGCGAACAGTTCCTCCAGCGGCCGCAGGCGCACCAGCACGAGCAGAATCAGCATCAACCACAGCTGCGCGGTAAGGCGGCTGAGCGACGTTCCCAACTGCCACTTCACGTCGGCGGGCGTCATCAGGTACGCGGCGAAGTAAGAGAGCTTCATCACCAGGAACACGATCGCGCAGGTCCACCAGGTGGCGGCTTGCGGCAGGTCCTTTGTAAGGCGCAGTCCGGCGACCAGAATCAGCAGCAGGAGCAGGGGATTGGTGAGTCCAAAGCCGAGGTCGGGGATGGATTTGAAGGAGGCTTCGACGATGGCGCCCAAGCGGCTGAAGTCCGGGGTACGGCCGGCGTATTCGGAGGCGGGCGCGTAGACGAGCTTGAAGATGCCGATGGCGGCCAGGCCGGGGATCGCGCCGTAGAGGACCGCGGGGCGGCGGGTACGGACGAGCATCGCGATGACGTAGGCGATGGCGAACGGGAGTCCTTCGTTCTTGGTGTTGGCGGCGAGGCCGGCGAAGAGTCCACCGGCGAGGGGAAGGTCCAGCAAGGCGCAGGCGACAGCGGCGGCCATGTACACGCCGAGCGGGATGTCCGCGTACTGCGATGGAACCTGTGAGATAAAGCCCGCGCTGGCGGCGAGCACCAATAACGACAGCCATCCTAGCGAACTCGACCGGCGGATGCAGGCGAGGGCGGAGGCGAGAAGTCCCGCGCCGCAGACGAAGAAGAGAGTGGCGAGAAGCGACGGAATGGCGGGGTCGAAGGTGTTGCCACCGGCCTTCCAGGCGCGCGCGATGATGGCGCTGAGCAGCAGCGGATAGTCCGGGTGTTGCACGGCGATCTCAGTGGCGACGGCGTGTTGCCAGACGGGTCCCGCCAGGTACTTGGCGCGGAGGTTCCAGATGGCCCAGGCGTCCCAGTCGCCGTGCGGGTTCGCGGCGGAGGCGGCGAAGATCGACGCGAAAACGAAGGCAAAGGCGATGGCGGCCGCGAGGGCGAGGATCCAGTTGTAGGCAAAGCCCGAGGCGGAGAGTTCGTCGTGCGTCGGTTTACGCCAGGCGAGGTAGCCGGTGGCGCAGAGGAGTGCGGCGTCCACAGCGAGGTGGAACGCGGGCAACGCGAGGTAGACGAGGCCGGATACGCCGAGCCCGAGCGGGATGCCCGCTGAGATCACGAAGGTCCAATGCCAAGGCGAACGGCCTGGGACGAGGGCTCGCATGGCGAGGATGCCGTACAGGGCCGCAAGGGCGAGGATCAGCAGGCTCATTGCGGTTGGGTTTCCAGTCTGACGCCGTCTTTTTCGCCGTGGACGCGGGGGAAGAGGTCGCGCTGGTCGACGACGAGCGCCGGGGCGAGAGCGTAGCGGGAGAGAAACAGCAGAAGGTTGCGGGATTGGCCCTGTTCGCCGGTGAGGAAGCCGACGCGTGTGGTTCCGGCGGGGATTTGCAGTGTGCCGATGCGGGCGGTGTAATGGGCGACGCGGTACGGGTCCTCGACGGGGTTCTTGCCCATGAGCGTGTACAGTTCGAGGGCGGAGAAGAGAGAGAAGAGGACAACGATGCCGGCCGCGAAGGCCGCTCCAAGCTTAGGGTTCATGCCGTCGGTTTCTTCATCATCGTAGTACGACGATGGAGTCCGGGGGGAACTCGAGGAGCCATTCGCGAACTTGTAGCGCGTCGGCGGCGCGCATGGCTACGTTGTCCGCGCGGAGGCCTCCGGCGAACTCGAGGCGGGTTCCTGAGGGCAGGGTGACGGCGTGCTCCAGGATCGCCGCTGCCTGACCCGGGGCTCGCGAGGCTCCGTTGCGCGGGATCGCCCGGACGGCGTCGGTGCGGATGCCGATCCAGAGATGATCGCCGCGGAAGCAGTCGGCGATAAAACGGCCTTCCAGGTACTCGTCGCCGGCGCGGAGGCGGCTGTAATCGCGGGCGGCGTCGAGCGCGGCGACCTCCGCCTGAATGACGTTGAAACAGCCGAGAAGCCGTGCGACTTCCGCCGATGCCGGGCGGGCGAGCACCTGTTGCGGCGTGCCTGTTTGCACGATGCGGCCGGCGCGCATCACGATCATCGAATCGCCGAGTTCGAAGCATTCGTCGAGGTCGTGCGTCACCAGGATCACCGGGATTTCGAACTCGCGGCGGACCTGGCGGAGGACGTCGTACAAGTCGGTGCGCAGCTCATGATCGAGGCCGCGGGCGGGTTCGTCCAGCAGCAGGATGCGCGGCGATGTTAATAGCGCGCGGGCGATGGAGCCACGCTGTTTCTGTCCACCGGAAAGCTCGTGCGGACGGTGCTTCTGGACGCTCGACAGGTGGAACCGCTCGAGCATTTGCTGGATCGCCGCGTTGCGTCCGGGGGCGGCGAATTCGAGGTTCTCGCGCAGGGTCATGTGCGGGAACAGCGCGTAGTTCTGGAAGACGTAGCCGCAATGGCGCTGCTGCGGAGGCTTGTGGATGCCGGCGCCGGAGTCGTACAGGATCTCGTCGTTGAGCAGGATGCGGCCGGTGTCCGGTTCGACGAAGCCGGCGATGCAGTCGAGGGTCAGCGACTTGCCGGCGCCGCTGGGACCGAACAGCACAGTGATGCCGCCGCCGCGGACCTGGCAGTCAATCTCCAGAGTGAAGCCGGAGGGCAAACGCTTGGCGACATGGCGCAGGTCGAGCATCGTTGTTCGTTACGAGATGGGCTTGGGCGCGAGGCGGTTCACCGCGAACACGGACGCGAGGCCGATGGCGGAGACGATCAATACGAGGACACGCGCGGTTTGTCCGTCGCCGCTTTCCACCGCGTCGTAAATGGCGACCGAGAGCGTCTGCGTGCGGCCGGGGATGTTGCCGGCGATCATGATGGTGACGCCGAAATCGCCCAATGCTCTGGCGAAGGCGAGCACGGCGGCGGCGATCACCTGGCGGCGCGCAAGCGGCATGGTGACGCGCCAGAACAGGCGCCATTCCGATGCGCCGAGGGTACGCGCGGCGCGTTCGTAGGAATGGTCGACGGATTCAAATGCGGCTCGCGCGGACTTGATCAGCAAGGGCGCCGAATGGATGAACGCGGCGATGACGGCGGCCTTGGCGCTGAACACCAACGGATCGCCGGTGACCGCTTCCCACAGGCGGCCGAAGCTGCTGTT
>JAFDVT010000127.1 GCA_018268875.1 Acidobacteriota bacterium | reverse complement strand
CCCCCAGGAATAACAACGATGCGAAATAACCGAATCGCCGCGCTTTTTGCAGGCGCGTCCCTGGCGCTCACCGCGCAGACCTTCAGTAGTCTTCAGAAATCCGCCAAGCCGCTCGTGCTCAAATCGCAAGGCAGCTTCTATATCGGCGGCGAAAAATCCGAGCAGACCCGCGTCGAACTGGGTGGCCTCGGCCCCGGCGGACACATCGCTGTCAACCAGATGTACGTCCGCTACATGGAGCCGCATCGCAACAAGAGCAACGTCCCGGTCGTCATGGTGCACGGCGCGACGCTCACAGGCAAGTCCTGGGAAACCACGCCCGACGGCCGCATGGGTTGGGACGAATATTTCGTGCGCAAAGGCCACTCCGTGTACGTTCCGGATCAGGTAGGACGCGGGCGTTCCGGTTTCAACCAGGCCAACATCAACAACGTCCGCGCCGGTACCGCGCCCGCCACCGGCCTGCCCAACCTGCTGCGCTTCAGCGACGAGGTCGTATGGCCGAACTTCCGTTTCGGCTTGACTCCCGGCGCGCCCTTTTCCGACGAGCAGTTCCCCGTGGACGCCGTTGATGAACTCTCGAAGCAAGCCGTCCCCGACCTGAGCTTCGGAGGCGTGCCCACGCCGAATCCCACGCTCAAAGCGCTATCGGACCTTGCGGGACAGTTGCACGGCGCGGTGTTGATGGGCCATTCGCAATCGGGACCGTTCCCGCTCGCCGCCGCTCTGCTCAACCCCGCTGTCGCCAAAGGGCTGGTGCTGGTGGAACCTGGCCGCTGCCCCGCCAACTACACCGACGAGCAGATCAAGACGCTCGCGACCGTGCCGGTTCTAGCCGTCTTCGGCGACCATCGCGATATCGCGACGGGCATCTCGACGAGGCCTTCCTGGCAGGAATCGTTCAACACGTGTCAGGAACTGATCCGCCGTCTGAAGGCCGCCGGAGGCCAGGCCGAAATGCTCAACCCGCCGGACCAGGGCATCCGCGGCAACAGCCACATGATCATGCAGGACCGCAACAATCTGCAGATCGCGGACCTCATTTTGAAGTGGATCGATCAACGCGTCAGCAAGCGCAAAAAGTGATTACAAGCTCGCCAGCATACGACCACCATCCGCGACAATCGCCTGTCCCGTGATGTACGAACCGCGGTCGCTCGCCAGCAACACCGCGAGACCTGCGATCTCGTCCGGCTGACCCAAATGCTGCACAGGCTGCGTCCGCATCTGTTTTGCGAGCTTGTCCTCGTCCTTCCAGTAATACTCGCTGAGCGCGGTCTGCACCAGCCCTGGACAGATCGCGTTCACGCGTACACCCTTCGGCCCCAGCTCCAGCGCGTACGACTGCGTCATCATGATCAGCGCTGCTTTGGTCATGCTGTACAGCATCCCGTAATTCTGCGGCCGCAGACCCGAAATCGACGCGATGTTGACGATCGAACCCCATCCGCGTTCGCACATGCCCGGCGCCACCGCCTGCATCAGCCGGAACGCCGACTTCAGGTTCACCTCCACCATCTTGTCGAACTTCGCCTCGTCGATCTGCAACACCGGCTCCTGCGCGATGTTCGTCGCCGCGTTGTTCACCAGGATGTCCACCTGCCCGAACTTCGCCGTCGCCGTTTCAATCAAGCGCTGGATGTCCGCCGCCCGACCCACATGGCACGCCACCGGCAACACCGCCCCTGGAATCGTGGCCGCCACCGCGTCCAGCGTCTCCTGCTTGCGTCCGCAAATCACAACGTTCGCGCCTTCTTTCGCAAACGCGCGTGCGATGGCCTCGCCGATCCCGCGGCTGGCTCCCGTAACGATCGCGGTCTTGCCTTGTAAGATCATGCGAGTTTCAGGAACCTCTTTGTATACGCCATGCTGATCTCCAGATCCGTACGTTCCTTCTCCGCGGCGCGATCCTTCGCCACTGGTGCTTCGATCGGCGCGGGCGTCCCTCGCTCGGCCAGCGTCAGGAACCGGCTGAACTCCCATGCCGGCGTCTTCCGGTACGCATCCCAAAACTTCTGCGAATGGTACGGATACAGCCGCGGACCCGTGACGATAATTTCGAGCGACATCGCCTTGCCCGGACACAGCCGCAGGAACTTGGTCAGATACCCGTCGATGTCGATGTTGCCTTCGCCCATCCGCGTCCATTGCACGGCCACTCCCTCGGGCGTGGTCCACAACAGCGTGTCGCGCACATGGCTCGTCAGTACGTATGGCGCCAGCGTTTCGAGCGTCAGGTGTGGATCTTCAATCGCCCACAGCGGATTGCCGGAATCCAGGCAAACGCCCACAAAATCTTTGCCCGCCGCCTCTACCAGGCCCTTCAGTTCGCGCGCCTGCATGTCGCCGGCGTGATTTTCCACCGCCACCTTCAGCCCGGCGTCGCGAACCTGCGAACGCACCGCCCGCAGAGTCTTCACCGTGCTTTCGATATGACGGTCGATCTCGCCATTTTCGCGATCGTTCATCGAGCCCAGAAAGCACCGGATAATCGGCGAACCCACGGTCTTCGCGGCGCGGATCATGCGTTGCAACTGCTGCTCGGCCGTACCCTGCTTCGGGTCGAACAGCTTCGACGTCGGACACACCGACCGCATCCCCAGTTCGATTTCGATGCCCAGTTCCTCGGCCTTGGCGCGAACTTTTTTCAGATGCGGCTCTTCGAGCGAACCCATGAACCGGATCTCCGAAAAGTGCACCGTGCGAATGTGATGCTTCGCCGCGTAGTCCAGAAACTGAAACGCATCCCATCCCTGGGACCGTAACGAAAACAGGTCCAACCCCAGGCGTGGCGCGGCAACGGAGCCGGTCTGGCCGGACTGCGCCATCGCTCCTGGCGCAAGCAGCGGCGCGGCGGACAAAACGGTTCGGCGAGTCATCTGCGGAATAGTGTGATCGTATCAGATCCGCCTGATACAATAGCCGTTTCCGCCTGCACCACAGGCACCTGACGGAGGAAGATTTTGCGGCGCATCATAGAGTTCGCCCTTCGCGTGTACAGTTATGTATTTTCGATCGCTTCGAGCCTTGGCCTGCTCGGGTTGGCGGTCGTCGCGAAGATGAGTGGCGACGAAGGAAGTCTCGTAGTGCAGGCCCTGCCTTGGAAAGGAGCCGAGCTCACCAACTGGCTTCTCATCCTGGGGATTGCCGGTCTGATCGCTGGCGCCGGCGCGGCATTTACCAAAGGCCCACTGCGGTACATTCTGCCCCTCTGGAGCATCGGCTTCGCGTACTTGATGGTGAAGGGCAATTTCATGAGCGCCACCAAAACCTTCGACGGACCGACAGAGTTTTATCAAACGGTCACCTACGTCGTGGGTGTTGTGGTGAACGCCGTCGCCAGCTTCCTGCAACTCAAAAAGCGCCCGTAACCTAACCCGCAAGCGCCGCGCGAACCGCGTCCGCCAGGGTCGTACTGGCATGCCCGGTCAGCGCGCGCAGGTCACCGCTGCCTGGTGCCGCGTCCAGTTCGCCCTTGGCTGCCCAGGCGTCGGCATCGGCCAGGATCCCCGCGTACACCGGCGGCAGCCCGAACCCTACCAGGGCCGCTGCGTAGTCGGCCTGCGGCAGATTGCGGTACGTCACCGTCTTGCCGCTGATTTGCGAAGTGACCGCGGCCAACTCCGCCAGCGTGTACGGCGCATCGCCCGGCAGTTCGTAAGTCTTGTTCTCATGCCCGCTACCGGCCAGCACCGCGGCAGCCGCCTCCGCCAGGTCGGACCGGCTCGCGGACGCGAATCGCCCTTCGCCCGCCGCTCCCAGAATCGCTCCATGGGCCAGCGCCGCGCCGAGCGCCTCCGTGTGATTCTCGATATACCAGCCGTTCCGCAGGATCGTGAACGCGAGGCCCGATTCCCGGATGCGCCGCTCCGTGGACTGGTGCGGCTTGGCCAGTT